>CAVEDI010000001.1:0-10488 GCA_963614405.1 Oscillospiraceae bacterium
GCTTGCCGCTAAGCTCTTCGTCACACGCCAGGCCATCAGCCGGTGGGAGCGCGGCGAGGTCACACCGGGCATCGACATGATGAAGCTCATCGCCGCCGTAACCGGAGAACCGCTGTCCCACCTGCTCGAAATGCCTGAGCACTATTGCCAGAGCTGCGGCATGATACTCACGCCCGACGACTGCGGCACCGATGCCACGGGCACCGCGACCGATCATTACTGCAAGTGGTGCTACAACCACGGCAAGTACACCTATGACACCACCATGGAGGCAATGATTGAGGATTGTGCCCCGCGCCTGGCACAAAACACCGGCATGTCGCTCGACGAAGCAGTCTCGCTCATGGGCGCCGTCCTGCCGCAACTGGAGCGCTGGCGCACCGTGCAGGAAAACGAGGAATGCTACGGCGCCGAGGCTCGAGCTCGCTATGGCAATGAGGCTATCGATGCAGCAAACAAAACGTTACTGGATATGGATCCTCAGACATGGAACGACATGAAGGAACTTGAACGCGCCATTTTGGGCCAGCTCTCGATTGCCATGGGCATTGGCGACCCAGAGAGCAACGAAGCCCAAAAACTGGTTACAATGCACCGTCGATGGATTGCTCTCAACTGGGGATGCGAGCCCCAAGACGAGGCGTACCTGGGCCTCGCCCACGGCTATCTTGCCGACCAGCGCTTTGTTGACTATTACGACAAGCCCTGCGGCACCGGAGCCACGGCGTTTCTGGTCCAGGCCATCGAGCCGTCGTTGACGTGCGCATAGACCGCGGCGGCTTTGGGTATTTCAATCAAAACCGCAACCGATTGGAGACCTATGACTACTGATCACGAGCTCGTGCTCTACGTTATGACCGGCTGCCCGTATTGCATAAAGGTCAAGCGCTTTCTGGCCGATAACGGCGTGACCATTCCCGAGCGCAATATCTCGACCGACTCCGATGCCGAACAGACACTCATCGCCGTCGGCGGAAAGCGCCAGGTTCCCTGCCTGTTCATCGACGGCAAGCCACTCTACGAATCGAGCGACATCATCGCGTGGGCGCAAGAGAACCTGCTCTAGTACGCGCATCCCGTCCGTCCAAGGCCCCACCCCATACGGCCTAAACATGTACACCAGCATCCAAAGTCAACATTTTTCGACATCTTTGGATGCTGGTGTACAGCTTTTGCGGGTAGTCATGGACGCTCTTAACCGGCTAATTGTTTGAGGCGACCTTTGGATTATGGCTGTTTGACGCCTCTGGAAAGGTTTCCGAGAGGGCTGTGGTCAAAAAAGGGCAAATATGAGTACTGCTACCTGTTTAGTAGCAGCGATTTTGATCACTTCAGGAACTATTCAACGTTCCATACGTCCGTAGACGACGCTATTTCTCCTCATATGTTCAATAAAAGTAGCTCCTAATGGGAACAAGTCTCATCAGGAGCTACTATTTATAGCAAAATAAATGCAACTATAATGGCAACAGTACTCATATTTGCCCTTTTTTGACCACGACCCTCCAGAATAGCCGCTGAGGACGACACTAAATGACAAAATCCGACACTTGGACGTTCTTATATGACTAGCCATTGAAGGACACCTAACGACTACTCCCATTCGCGACACACTGTGTCGCGAATTAAGCTGGTCCCATTATCGAAGACCAGTGAGAGCTCCTGCTCAGAATCTCGATAGCTTAATAAAGCGCTCCCCTCCGGAAGTTCAATGAGCATCCAAATTCCAGGCTGAAAAGCAAAGGAGTATCGAAACCGTCAATGCTCATTTCCTATCGAACACGCGGGTCAAAACAAGCTAATTAGCCTGATAAACTGTTTGTATTTTTGTCTACAAAACTGTATACAAAAAGAGTATCCGTTGACCTCTGCTCGACATTATGCCGATCGATAGGAGGCGCTATGGACGCTAAGCAGCTCGAAAAGATGATGGGGTTTGCTCCCGGAGAGTTGGAGAAAGCCGCGGAGGCATACGAAAAAGATGAGTGGCCGAAGGGTCGCACCATCAAGCTGGGAAGGCCGTCGATCTCCGATGAGCCAAGCGTTGTTTTATCGGCACGTGTGGGTGAGTCTGTTCTTGATGCGTTTGACGCAAAAGCAAAGCGCCATGGGCAAACACGCACGGAGCGACTCAGGGAGCTCATCACGCTCGATGCGATGATTGCCTAGTCACCCTCCGAACCCAAACATGTACGCCAGCATCCAAAGTCGACATTTTTCGACATCTTTGGATGCTGACGTACAGTTTTTGCGGGTAGTCATCGGGGACGTTCTTAAATGACTAGTCGCTAAAGAACGTCCCCGATGACTAACTAGCCGCGGAAGCGAGCTATGGGTGCGAGTGGCTGCTCGCGAAAGACCCGCTCGACGGCGGCGCGGTATTCGTCGACCTTTTTGGTCTTACGTACGAGCTTGTGAACGGTAGCGGGGTCGGCGAAAGCGCACTTGGCGTAGAACCACCACTCCTTCATACGAAAGACCGCGTTGCCGCCAATCTCTTCTGCATAGACCGCAAACAGCGTGTCGTGGAAACGCTGCAGTTCGGTTGCCGTGGCAGCAGGACCGCCCTTAACCATGCGAGCCAGCGCGGGGTTCGCGAGCAGGCCACGCCCTAGCATTACATGGCGCGTGTCGGGATAGGCCTCCGCCAGCGCGTCCATATCCTCAAGATCGAAAATGTCGCCGTTATAGGCCACCGGAAACGGCGCACGCTCCAGCGTCTCGCCGTAAAACTCCTTGCGCGGCGAGCCCGTATAACGGTCCTTCTGTACGCGCGGGTGCACAATCAGCTCTGCCAACGGCATGCGGCAATACAGATCGAGCACACGTTCATACTCGTCATCGCGTTCCAACCCCAGCCTGGTCTTTACCGATACCGGCAACGGCGACCGCTCGCACACATCGCTTAAGAACGCCTCGAGCTCGTCGAGATTGCGCAAGAAACCCGAGCCCTTGCCCTTGGCGACAACCGTTCCCGAAGGGCAACCCAAGTTGAGATTGACCTCGCGGTAGCCCATGTCGGCGAGCACCTGTGCCGCCCACACAAACTCGTCCGCGTTCTTGGACATCAGCTGAGGCACTACGTTGAGCCCCTGGTTATTGGCAGGATCGATCTCCTTAAACGCCTTGCCGCCAAAGCGATTTCCCACCCGCGGCGGCGTCAAAAACGGCGTGTAATAGCAATCGAGCGCGCCGAAGCACTCCGCATGCACGCGACGGAACACATGCCCGGTTATCCCCTCCATAGGGGCCAACGATAGAATCATCTACTCTTCTCTCATATCAACGAACGTGACAAAGGGACTGTCCCTTTGTCACATTATTCGGAGCGCAGGGCTTCGACGGGGTCCTTCTTGGATGCGCTACGGGCCGGCAGCAGGCCGGCAACAACCGTCAGCAGCACCGAAATTGCAATGAGCACCAGCGCATCCTGCACGGGCAGACTCATCAGGTTGGGGACCTTTTTGGCCGCAAGCGCCCAGGCATTGACCGGGAAACTCACGAGCACCACGACGACAATGGCAAAGACGCCGGCGATGAGGCCCTCGATAAAGGTCTCGGCATTGAATACGTTGGCCACGTTGCGCTTCGACGCACCGATTGCGCGTAGGATGCCGATCTCCTTCTTGCGCTCCAATACGCTGATGTAGGTGATGATGCCGATCATGATGGAGCTCACCACCAGGCTGATACCCACGAATGCGATGAGCACCAAGCTGATGGTGTTCACGATGTCGGTCACCGAGCCCATGATGATGCCCATGTAGTCGGTGTACGAAATTGCCCGATCATCGTGGCCAGCGGCTTTGACCTGCTTGTTGTACGCATCGATGTGATCGAGTACGCGCTCCTTGGCCTCAAAGTCGCGCGGGAAAATCTTAACCGAGATGGGGTCTGCCTCATCCGCATAGCCCAACGTGGTCAGATTGTTGTCGTAGGTGAGCTTCGAAGCCTTGGCATAGCTCATCATGAGCGAACTCAGGTCCTCGGCGTCCATGTTGAAATGGATGGCACGAGCAAAGGCGCTCGCATCCACGTGCATGGCGCTCGTCAGGTTGGCAAAACTCGAAGACATCTGCGTCGCCATCTGGTCCATAAGCCCCGCTGCGCCCGCCTTGAGCTGGGACGATACCGTCGACGCTATCTGCTCGCTGATTGCCTTCATCACCTGATCCATAGCCTGCTGCAGATACGGAGCCAGCTGCTTTTGCACATAGTCGGTCATCGCCTGTTGCAGGCGCTCGGCCAGGGCATCGCCGCCGAGCGCCTTCAATTGAGCCAGGCATTGCTGGGCTGCGGCATCATGCTCAAGATACGTCGAGAATGCGGCAGCGAGCTTTGACGCGTCTTTAAGATCTTCGGGCGACAGCGCCTTAAACTGATCAGACTGCAAAAAGCCCTCAAACAGCTGGTTGGCTAGTGCTCCCACCTGCTGCATTTGCTCGGGCGTGAGTTCCAGACCGTCAAAGATACCCGAGAAATCTGGGGTTGGCGCTTTTGCCATGATGTCGCTGAAGTCGATGTCCTTGCCAACGCCCGAAAGGTCAATGTCCAGCCCCGACAGATCGATGCCAGAAAGGTCCATACCGCCGGCCGCACCCGAGAGTGCAGACGCATCAAACGAGAACGCGCTCTTGAGCGCCGCCTCGTCCACGCTGAACATGCTGCTCAGATCCACGCCTTGTTTGGCCTCGCCTTGCAGTTCGTCGAAGGTTTTGCCCGTAAAGACATCCATCTCGGGGTGAGCAAGCTGCTCCTGCACAATCTGCGAATTTGCGGCGCGTTCCATAAGCTGACGAGTCAGTGCATGCGTATAGGCAATGCCCGGGGTCAATGCGCTCGCGTTGGCCGTCTCGTTAGGTCGCACCACGCCCACAATGCGCACGTCAATACCGTCGGCAACCTTGGCCGTCATAAAGTCGGCATCGTCAGACATGTCAGTCCACATGCCGGTCTCTTCGTTTTTGCGATACGCATCAGCCGGCGACAGCACCTTAAACGTGGTAGACAGCGCATCGTCGTAGGTAAAGTCGGTGCCGGTCTCGGGCGTTTCGACCCCACCGTCAGCCGTCATAGCGCTGTTTACCAGATCGTTGAGCTCATCGATGTCCAGCGCACCGATGCTATAGAGCGTGTAGTCGCCCACCGTACCGCGGCTCGAAAGCACCATCACGGCTTCGTTGGCTGACGTGGGCCAATGACCGGCGACGACATCGTACTGGCTGTCGAGCAGGCTCTGGTCGTCAATCATCTCGTTAAAGACCGAGGTTCCCATGGATTCCATGCTCACCGTTGCCGCCGAGCTCGCGCCTCCGCTCATTGCCTCGGTCATAGCGTTGGGAACAAGCCGGACGGGCTTCTCATCGCCCTTGCCGGCACGATAGACAACCGGCGATACACCGTAGCCGTACTGAATGGCGTTGACCTCTTTATCGATGCCGTCGCCACCGGCATCGAGCCATGCCTTAAAGCTTGTCATGTCGTTAGACTTAACGCTCGCAAACATATCCTTTACGGCCGTGACCACAGGAATCTTATCGGTTCCCTTAGCCTTGCCGCCGGCACTGTCGTCGGACGAGCCCTCGTTCTTGGACATATCGTCGTCCGTGGCCCCCTGTCCGCCCATCATGGACGACAGGTCGTAATCCTGCTTGGAAATGGTGAGCGGGTAGCTCGAGAGCGTATCCTCCTCGACCTTTTTGATGTAGCCGTTTACGCCGTTGGACAGCGCCAGAATCGCCGCGATACCGATAATGCCAATCGAGCCCGCAAAGGCAGTCATGGCCGTGCGGCCCTTCTTGGTCATGAGGTTTCGGGCAGAAAGCCCCAGCGCCGTCACAAAGCTCATCGAGGTTTTGCGCGTAGGCTTTGCCTCGCGGCGCGCGGCCTTGGCAGCATCGAAGGGATCGGAATCGTCGGTGATCTTGCCGTCCGCCAGATTGACGATGCGCGTGGCATATTGGTACGCCAGCTCGGGATTGTGCGTGACCATGATGACCAGGCGGTCGCGCGCCACGTCCTTGAGCAGGTCCATGACCTGTACGGATGTCGTTGAATCCAAAGCGCCGGTCGGCTCGTCGGCAAGCACAATCTCGGGATCATTAATCAGGGCGCGGGCGATGGCCACGCGTTGCATCTGCCCGCCCGAAAGCTGGCTCGGGCGCTTGTTAACGTGCTCGCCCAGGCCAACTTTCTCCAACGCCTCGCGCGCACGTTGACGGCGCTCGGCATGCCCCACACCCGTGAGCGTGAGCGCCAGCTCAACGTTTTCCAAAATGGTCTGATGCGGAATGAGGTTATAGCTTTGGAACACAAAGCCGATGCGGTTGTTGCGGTAGGCATCCCAATCGCGGTCGCGGAAGTCCTTGGTCGAGATACCGTCAATCAGCAGGTCGCCAGAATCGAAATGATCGAGCCCACCGATAACGTTGAGCATCGTAGTTTTGCCCGACCCCGAAGGTCCCAGAATGGCCACGAACTCGTTATCGCGAAAAGACAGGCTCACGCTGTCGAGCGCCACCTGCGTAAACGACTGCGTAACGTACCTTTTGCAAATACCTTTGAGCTCCAGCATGGACGGCAACCTCTCCTGCGCAGGCACATTCTCCCGCTCTCCCCCGCCGTTCGTATTCGACGCGTTTGTCCTACTCTATCCCCATTTTTTGCCGGCGCCAGTGAGGAATGTAACGAACCGCGCCAAAAAACGAACGGGACGGTGCCTAAAAGAAGAGGTCCCGAGCGGGACCTCTATATGGTGGAGTTTATCTTGAAAGGTAGCGGACTACTTTGCACAGCGACACACGATCCTCGCGATGCTTTACGCGTTTTCTACTGCTCGCTATTTGCAATCGCCTGGTCGATAAGCTTGTTGAGTGCTGCGCGCTGCTCAGCGGAGCTGATGGCTCCCACGATTGGATCCCCTACGATGTTGCCATTCTGATCGATGACATACGTTGTCGGGAACGAGAACAAATTTGACGTAAACTTACCGGCCTCGCTATCCGACTTGAACCAGATGTTCTTATATGTCACGCCCTTCTTGCTCAGCACGTCCTTGGCATCTGCAATCTCGCCCTTGCTGCCATCGAGCGTAAAGGAATTGACGCCCACGACCTGGCCGCCCTTCTTGGCAAGCTCCTGATTCAGTTTCTCAAGATCGCCCAGCTCGCCCACGCACGGCTTGCAAGTAGTGAACCAGAAGTTCATGACGGTGACCTTGTTCTTAGAGAACAGCTCGTCGCTGTTCACGTCGTTGCCATCCAGGTCCTTGCCCGTAAAGCTGGGGAACTTCGTCGCCTCGCTCGAAGCATTGGCACCAGCCGTCATGCCAGCGGTCGAAGCGTCGACGCTCTCGCCTGAGCTCGGCGTGCTTCCACAGCCGGGGAACTCCTTCTCCAAGCTCTCGAGCTTGTCCTCGATCTCCTTGATCTGCTGTGCACCGGCCTTGAGCGTCTTAAGCTCATCCGCCGTGAACTCATCCTTGGCGCCGTCGATGGTCTTGAGCAGGAAATCGCCGTAATTGCTGCCGTCCTCAATCATTGTCGAGTCTTTATTTGCCGCGTTGAATACCTTTTCCCACAGCGCGTTATCACTCGAAAAGATCTCGTTCTCCTTCTGCATGAGTTTTGCATACAACTCGGCGGCCTCGTCGGCATTGGTCGGCTTCTGCGCAGTGAGTTCTGCGATCTTAGGATCGGAGCCCGCAGATTCACTCGCATTGCCACCGGGTGCCGAGCACGCCACAAGGCACAAGGCCAATACCGGCACCATAAACAGGGCCGCAATCTTAGAAAGCTTCATGGTCATTCCTCCGTTTTGTCGAAGCTTGTTTACTTTTTATCGGCGGTCAAGGGGAGCTTTTCCGCCGACACATCCAGGCCATAGCGATAGCTGATGGCATCGACGGGACAGGCCCCGATGCACTTTCCGCACCGGATGCATTCGGCATGATTGGGCGCGCGGACCACATCAACGTCCATCTGACAAACCTTTGAGCACTTGCCGCACGAGACACATTTGCATGCATCGACCCGGATCCCCAGTAGGGACACCTTATTCATGAGCGCATAGAATGCGCCGAGTGGACAAATCCATTTGCAGAAGGGGCGGTAGAACAAAACGCTCAGCACTACCACGGCAATGAGAACGGCAAGCTTCCAGGTAAAGAGATGTCCCAACGCAGATCGAATGCCGGCATTGGCAATGGCCAGCGGAATGGCGCCCTCGAGTACGCCCTGCGGACAGATGTACTTACAAAAGAACGGGTCGCCCATGCCCACGTCGTTAACCACCAAGACGGGCAGCAGCACCACGGCAAACAGCAGCACGACGTACTTGATGTACGTGAGCGGCTTGAGCTTTTTCGTGGAGAACTTTTTGCCGGGAATCTTATGAAGCAGCTCCTGCAGCCAGCCAAACGGGCACAGAAAGCCGCATACAAAGCGTCCCAGCAGCACGCCGAGCAAAATGAGCGTACCGGTGACGTAGTAGGAAAAGTTGAACTTGGATGAACCTACCACCGACTGGAACGACCCGATGGGGCACGCACCCGATGCCGCGGGGCACGAATAGCAATTAAGTCCAGGTACGCAGACTGTTTTTCCCGTGCCCTGATAGATGCCGCCTTTGGCAAAGTTTGGCAGGTGAATGTTGGTGACCAGCGTCGCCGCCGCCTGAATGAATCCTCGAAATCGGGCCAAAACATGCGACGCGGTGTTTTCTCTTTTATCCAATTCCGATACACTCCAAGCACAGCCTAATCGCTTTGGCCAGCACGGCATCCGCCTCGCCACGCATAACACCAAAGCACACCATGGCAACTCCGACGATCAACAAAGCGACCTGTACCATGGGTTTTACCGCTTTGAACAACTCGACCACTCCTTTCGTTACGCGACCATTGGACCATATCGACTATAAAATCCGTGTTAAGCGCGATTTGGAATGTGCAAGGAGACTGTTATGCGTATTTTGATCGTCGAAGACGAGCGAGCACTGTGCGATGCAATCGCGCGCAGCTTGCGAAACTTGGCGTACAGCGTCGACTGCTGTCACGATGGACAGGAGGCACTCGACCTGCTGGGCGTCGAAGTCTTTGACCTCGTGGTGCTCGACCTCAACCTTCCCCGTATCGATGGCATGACCGTGCTCAGGGAACTTAGGAAAACCGACTGCGAGACCAAGGTACTGATTCTGTCCGCACGTGGCGAAGTATCCGATAAAGTCGCCGGACTCGATGCCGGCGCCAACGATTACCTTACCAAGCCGTTTCATCTTGACGAGCTTGCGGCAAGGATCCGCAGCCTTACCCTCAGGCGCTTTGCACAAAGCGACATAGTATTAACCTGCGGAAAGCTCCGCTTTGACACCAAGGCGCGCATCGCTTCCGTGGACAGCGAGGCCCTATCTCTTACGCGCAAGGAAACGGGAATCTTGGAATACCTGATGCTTAATCAGGGGCGTCCGGTAAGTCAAGAGGAGCTTATCGAGCACGTTTGGGATAGCAGCGTGAACAGCTTTAGCAACGCAACCCGCGTTCATATCTCGTCACTCCGCAAAAAGCTGCGCAGCGCTTTGGGATACGACCCGATTCGCAATCGGATTGGAGAGGGCTACGTTATGGAGGATGGAGAATGAAAGGGCTTTCGCTGCAATGGCGCATAACGATTATGACGGCACTGCTCACGTGTGCAGCATGCGTGCTGACAAACTGCCTGGTCGGCTATACGGGCATGCGCTACATGGATGCCATCGGCAGTGACATCTCGGCCCTTAGCGCAGCCGGCGTAGATGCACCTCAGGCGTTTGACCCAACGAAGGGGAGCCTCGATGACGAGGTCACGATCGTCGTAAACGACGCACAGGAGTCTTTTGGCACGACAGCCTGGTACATCACGGCTGGAGTCACACTCCTTGGCGGCGCGCTGGCATACTTTGTGAGCGGCCGTGCACTCAAACCGCTACGGGCTTTTGCAGCGCAGGTTGAGCGTGTGCAGCCTGACAACCTAAGCGAAATCAGACTCAATGAAGATGTGCCCACCGAGCTACAACGATGCAGCGCCTCTTTCAACGACATGATCACTCGTCTTGGCGAAGGATTCTCTGCACAGCGTCAGTTTACCGGCAACGCCGCACACGAGCTGCGCACCCCGCTCGCCCTTATGCAAGCACAGATTGAGCTATTCATCTCCGAACACTCCGGTTTGCAACCCGAAACAGCCGAGCTGCTCGGCCTGCTACAAGAACAAACCGAGCGCATGTCTCGAATGGCCAAGGTATTGCTCGAGATGAGTGAGCTCCGCAGCGTTCCTTGCGAGGACAATGTGGAACTTGGCCCCTTGTCCGAAGAGGTCCTCACCGACCTTGCGCCGCTTGCCGAAAATAAGGGCATAGCCCTCAATTGTGCTGGAGACGCTTTAGTAATCGGGAGCGACACGCTCCTCTATCGGCTGGTGTTTAACCTGGTCGAAAATGCCATCCGTTACAGCC
>CAVEDI010000002.1:0-12374 GCA_963614405.1 Oscillospiraceae bacterium
CATACCTCCAAGGCTCGATGTGAGTCGAGCCCGCACCGCGCCATTCGGCCGGAACTCGTCTATTCATTCGGTCAAGTATAGCGCCCGGACGCCAAAACGTCCGAGCGCATCACAAACATATGCCAAACGGCACGCCCTTTTGGGGGCAAAGATTATGCAGCGGTGATCGAAATCTCCTGGTCGACACCCAACAGCTGAACCACGCGCATCACCGGGGGCTGCACATTGGTGCAGCTAAAGCGCTTGCCGTGGTCGACCGCGTGGTGTGCGGCGCCCACGAGCACGCCAATGCCCGTCGAATCGATGTAGCTCACCTGGGCAAAATCGAGCTCAACGGCCTCAGTGGGCTGCTCGAGCGCCAGGTCGATGGCATTGCGCAGGCTATCGGCGTTAGAGATATCGATCTCGCCGGTTACCTTAATGGTGTAGAGCTCTGGCGTGGGGTTGGTGGAAATACCCAAATCCATGTATACGCTCCTTTGTGTATCGAAAGTGCGGATAGTACGGGAAGCCGCGCGTTAGGCGCGCTCGGCACGCGCAAGCTCGGCAGCGACAAGCTTAACGGCCAACACCAGCACATCGAGCGCAGCCTCTAGGTCCTCGACCGTGGGATAGCTCGGCGCGATGCGGATGTTGGTGTCGCGCGGATCCTTGCCATAGGGCCAGGTGGCACCGGCCGGCGTGAGCTTAACGCCCAGGTCTGCGCAAAGCGCGGCGACCTTTTGAGCCGAGCCCTCGGGACCATCAAAGCTCACAAAGTAGCCGCCGCGGGGGTGCGTCCAGGTGGCACAGCCCGTATCGCCCAGGCCCTCGGTGAGCTTGCGCTCAACGGCCTCAAAGCGCGGGCGCAGGAACTCGGCATGCTTTTTCATGTGCTCCTTGACCGCCTCGATGGTGGGAAGGAAACGCACGTGGCGCAGCTGGTTGAGCTTGTCGGCACTGATGAGGCCGGCCTTCAGGCGCTTGGAGAACTCCGCGATAACCGCGGGGCTCGCACCGATAAAGCCGATACCGGCACCCGGGAAGGTGATCTTGGACGTCGAGGCGAATGCCACCACGCGGTCCTCGGTGCCCGCCGCGCGAGCGAGGTCGAAGATGTTTGCGAGCTCGTCGGTCTCGTCGTACAGGTCGTGCACGCAGTAGGCGTTGTCCCAGAAGATGCGGAAATCGGGTGCGGCCGTGGGCATCTCAACCAGGCGGCGCACAGTGTCCTCGCTAAAGGTGATGCCCGTGGGGTTGGAATACTTGGGCACGCACCAGATGCCCTTGATGGAATCGTCGGCGGCAACGAGGCGCTCGACCTCGTCCATGTCGGGGCCGTTGTCAGTCATCGCGACGGGGACGTTCTCGATACCCAGATCGGCGGTGATGCCAAAGTGGCGGTCGTAGCCGGGAACCGGGCACAGGAACTTGACCTTCTTGCCGTCGTGCGCAGCCTCGTAAGCCTCCCAAGGGTCGCTACCACATGAGCCGCAACGCCAGAACATACCGGCGATATCGTGCTCGATCAGCAAACTCGACGAACCCAGCACGAGCGTCTGCTCAGCGGGGCAACCCAGGAACTCCCCCGCTAGCTTGCGCGCCGAAGGAATGCCCTCAAAGCAGCCGTAGTTGGAGCAGTCGACGTTGCCGTCGTGCAGATCGGCATCGGCATTGAGGATATCGAGCATGGGTCGAGAGATGTCCACCTGGGAGGGCGACGGCTTGCCGCGGGCCATGTCGAGCGCCAGGCCCTTGGCCTTGACCTCGGCGACCTCGGCTTTGAGCGCCTCGATGGCGGCATCGAGTTCGGTGGTTTCCATCTTCTGGTAGATCGTCTGCATGGGTGCGACCTTTCACGAAGCGGTACGTTGCAATTCTTCTAAGTATAGACCGCCACCGTCGCAACGTTATGAAGCCGTGATAGATTAAGTCCATCGCAATGAATTACGAATCGCCGCGCATGCCGGCATGAAGCGCCCAAGGAGGCACTATGGAGTACGGATCGTTCCAGGCCGAGGAATTCGGCGACCTTCAGCGCCTGGTCGACGGACTGTTTTACGACCGCCACGCCATCGACCGCCTGGATCTGATCGTACAGGCCGAAATCTTGGACCTGGCGCCCGATCTCATGGAAATCGTGAACCTGCTACCGCCCGGCTATTACGACCGCCAGTCACTTTGCGACCAGCTCAACTCCGCCTTGGCCGCCCACGGCTGGGGCGCCATCTACGGCACCGTGGAATAAACCTAGTCATTGGGGCCTGTGGTCAAAAAATAGCAAATATGAGTACTGTTACTTTTTTAGTAACAGCGATTTTGAATTAAAAAGGCCAGTCTTGGCCTTTTGTGTCCGGTTTTGGAAGGATGCATCAGCATTTTTCGTCCAGCCACGCAATCGTTAATGCACAGACAGAATAGATTTGTACATTATTTTTCGCGCCTAAAATGAAACGCCGTTTGTGACAGTACTCACAAACGGCGTTTTTTGGCCACTGGGGTGTCCGGCAGGTGGCAAGTACCACTCAAAACCGCGTTTTACACGCGCTCGAGCAGGCTCTGGCGTCTGTTTCTACGCGCCTACTCGTTCTTGGGCGCGGGGTGCTTGCAGATCACACTCATGTAGATCATGCCAAGTACGGCCGCGGTGACAGAGCCGGCGAGAATAGCGGCCTTGGCAGCCAGAACCTCAAACTGGGCCGTCGGGAAGGCGAGGCCGCTGATGAGAATCGACATGGTAAAGCCGATACCGCCCAGAATGCCCACGCCGGCAATCATATGCCAGTTGACATTGTGCGGCAGCTCGCAGGCCTTGAGCTTGACCAGGGCGAACGTCATGCCAAAGATGCCGATCGGCTTGCCCAGCAGCATGCCAAAGTACACGCCGAGTGTCACCGGGTCGGTGAGCAACGTGCTCATATCCACGCCTACCAGGCGAACCTGTGCGTTCACGAACGCAAAGATCGGCAGAATCACAAAGTTGACCGGCGTGGAGATCAGACGTTCCATGCGGATGAGCGGCGGGGTCACGCGGTGCATGACGCGCTCGACCTTGGTGGTCGAGACGGTAAAGTCATGCTGGCCCAGGATGTGTGCCTCGTCGTCGTAGCGGTCATCGAGCAGCGGCAGGCACTCGCCCAGCCAGTCGGTCAGACTATCGAGCTTAACGCCGCACTTGGCCGGGATGGTGAAGGCCAGGATGACGCCAGCAAGCGTAGCGTGTACGCCACTCTTGAACATGCAGAACCACAGCAGCAGGCCCAGCACCGAGTACGGGGCAAGGCGGTAATGCTGCGTCTTGTTGAGCCACACGAGCGCGCAGGTCACAAGCGCGGCGGCGCCCAACCAAAACGGATTGGGGCTCTGACCGTAGAAGATGGCGATGGCGGCGATGGAAATGAGGTCGTCGGCGATGGCGAGCGTCGAGAAGAACACACGCACGCCGTTGGGCACGCGATTACCCAAAAGCGACAGCACGCCCAGCGCAAAGGCAATATCAGTTGCCATGGGAATGGCCCAGCCGTTGTGCGCGCCGGCATGGTTAAAGATCAGATAGATGCAGGCGGGAACGACGACGCCGCCCACGGCCGCCAGCATGGGAAGCATAGCCTGGCGCGGGTTTTTGAGCTCGCCGACCGTCATCTCGTACTTAAGCTCAATGCCCACCAGCAAAAAGAAAATCGCCATGAGGAAGTCGTTGACGAAAAGCTCGACGGTGAGGCCAGCCGTCAAATGCCCCAGACCCACATACAGCGGGGTCTCCAAAAAGTGATGGATGGCCTCGTAGGCATCGGTATTAGCGCAAATGACGGCGGCGATGGCGGCGAAGACCATGACGGCGGCGGAAATCGTGCCGTTCTCGGCGATGCGCTCCCAGATGTCGTGACGTTCAAAGCGCTTGCGCTCGCGAACGTTGAACAGCTGCTCAGTTGCTGCCATGGGCGGCTCCTTTCACGGGATGGCTCCCGTCTTAAAAAAGCACGGCCCGCCCAAGTGGCGGCGCCGCGCTCTAACGTATTACGCTTGCATCTAGCCTACCCTGCACGACAAGCACGCAGGCGTGGCCGAAAAGCGGAACCACAGGTTGAACATTATTTGCTCAACGGCGCGGGCACGCCTGTCCAAGAGACGACGCGGCGCCGTGCACAAAAAACGACCGGAGCGCGGGGCGTCCGCGATCCGGTCGTGGCGTTTGGTCAACTAAACCTAGCAGGCGGCCATGATGGGGGCAGCGACCTGCTTCTTGCGGGAGAGGACGCCCGGCATCCAGACGCCGTCGTGCTCGTCGGCAATGCCCAGGCCCTTCTGAGCGGCCTCGGTCTCGCCCTCGAGCAGGACCTGCGAGCCCTCCTCCATGATGTCGGTGATGCACAGGACAATGCCGTCAGCACCCTTCTCGGCGGCGTAGGCGCGCATGGCCTCGCGAATCTCGTCGATCATGCCGAGCGCGCGGCTCTTGTCGACGGTCTCGTACTGGCCGATGAGCAGCTTCTTGCCGGCGGGCTCGAACATCTTGATGTCGTTGCCGACCATCTCGGCTGCAGTGAAGGAGCCGGACGGACGGGTGAGGAAGACCTCCATGCCAAACTTGACCGGGTCGACGCCCACCTGCTCGCCGAGCTTGGCGGCGACGGCGCGGTCGACATCGGTGGTGGTGGGGCTCTTGAGCATGAGCGTGTCGGTCATCATGGCCGAGAGCAGCAGCTTGGCCTGGACGTCGAAAAGCTCAACGCCGAGCACGCCGGCGAGCTTGGTGACGATGGTGCAGCTGGAGCCCCAGGGCAGGCAGATGTAGTGCAGCGGGCCGGCGGTCTCGAAGTCGCCGATGCGGTGATGATCGACGACGCCAAAGACCGTGGCGTCCTTAAGGCCGGCGACGGACTGGGCAGACTCGTTATGGTCGGTGAGGACGACGAGCTGACCGGCCTCGACGGACTCGATCACGCGGGGCTCGGCAATGCCGGCATCGGCGAGCAGCTTGGCGGACTCGGCCGGAAGCTGGCCCAGAGCGCAAGCCTCGTAGGTGTTGCCGGCATACTCAACCTGGTTGAGCAGCTGGGACAGGACGACGGCGCTCATGATGGCGTCGTTATCGGGGTTCTGGTGACCAAAGACAAGAACGTTTGCCATGGATATCCTCCACTTGATATGTGTACTTGGACGTAGCTATGGTAGCACGCTGGCGCCGAGCCTTCGCAGACGGAAGGGCCACGGCATATTTTGGGGCAGGCACGGGGGCCGAGGCTGTCCCTTTTGCATCATTTTGGTGCAAAGTAACCTGCCCCCCTTGCACCGACTATTTACCGGCGGCGCGCAGGGCCACGTAGGCGGCACCGATGATGCCGGCGTCGTTCCCAAGCGAAGCGACCTTTATGGGCGTCTCGCGCGAGGCGGAAAGCGCGTAGCGCTGGAAGTGCTCGCGGACCTTGTCGAGGTAGACATCGGCCGAGGCAGACGCACCGCCGCCAATCAGGAACATCTCGGGGTCGACCACGTTGGCAATAAGCGCCAGGGCACGGCCGAGATAGTCGGCCATGGTATCGGCAGCTGCCAGCGCGAGTTTGTCGCCCTCGCGGCAGGCCTGGAACACGTCCTTGGAATCGGAGGGGCCGGTAAGCTCGATGGGCTCGACGCCAGCCTTCTTGCACTCGGCAAGGTAGTTGCTCACCACGCCGGTAGCGCTGGAATACTGCTCCAGGTGGCCATGGCCGCCACAGCCACAGGTGCGCTCCTCGGCCGGGTTCAGGCACATGTGGCCAATCTCGCCGCCGGCGCCCACAACACCCGATACCACGTCGCCGTTAACGATAACGCCGCCGCCCACGCCGGTACCGATGGTGACCATCACCACGTTCTGCACGCCCTTGGCAGAACCGAGCCAGGCCTCGCCCATGGCAGCGGCGTTGGCATCGTTCTCATACTTAACGACCGCATCGGGGCAGTGCTTCTGAATGGCGACCCTCAGCTCGGGCAGGTTAATGGCAATGTTGGCCTTGACCTTGGCATCGCCCGACGCCGGGATGGGACACGGAACGGCCAGGCCAATGCCCGCCACAAAGGCACGCGGAATCTGTGCCTTGGCGACCACCTGGTCGATAGCCTCGGTCACCGCGGCAAATCCCGCAGCGTCAACGATAGGAGGCGTGGGCACGCTGGCCTTGGCAAGCAGGTTGCCGTCCTCGTCGAACAGGCCCTCCTTAACCGAAGTGCCGCCGACGTCGATGCCGATGTAGTACTGCTTAGGTTCCATGGGAGCCCACCTTTCTCGTTTAAACATTGCCTGTATGGTACCGCTCCCAAGGCAAAAACCTACCAAAAAGGGACAGGTTTGTTTTGGCAGGTTTTATCTGGGGTAACGCAATTGGCTGCCCAACAGGCCGCGCAAGACCATCCCCAAAAATAAAGGCGCCGGGAGGCGGAGGCTCCCGGCGCCCGTCAAAGGGACTATGTTGTCTGTTGGACCGCACGGTCCGTCGCGGCGATAACGCCGACTAGGCCTGAAGTGCCTGCAGCTGCTTGTGAACCTCGATGAGCTCCGTCGCCATGACGCGCATGGTCTCGGTGCCGGCCATCTGGTCCTCGGCATGCAGCAAAATCAACGGGGCCTCGCCGTTACGTTCGCCGTTGGCCTCCTTCTTCAGAAGCCCCATGTGAACATCGTGGCCACCGTTATAGGCCTCGTCGCCCTGCTTGATAAGCTCCTCGGCGGCGTCAAAATCGCCCTCCTTGGCCTTTTGCACGGCATTGATGTACATGCTCTTGGCGGTACCGACGTAGCTGATGATCTCAAAGCAGGTCATCTGCAGTTCGTTCATATCCTCCATGCAGAGCACCTAGCCCATCACGCTGACGCAGTGGTCGATGATGCCGGCAGCGTTCATGCGGCCGTAGTCGACCATGTTGATAACCTCGACCGGGAAGCGGCCGGCGGCCTCCTTCTCAAAATCGCCCTTGGTGTAGCCGATCTGCGGACCAAGCAGCAACATGTCGCACTCGTCCAGGTGATCGTGGGCCTCGTTCATGGGACGAGCCTCGACCTCAATATCCAGACCACGGTTTGCAACCTCGGCCTGCATCTTCTGGACCAGCAGGCTCGTGGACATACCGGCATTGCAGCAGAGCATGATCTTCTTCATGGTTTCCTCCTTATAACTGCGCGGCGCGCAGACGACAACTGGTTTTATTCCTTGCGGCTATTGTGCCCACCCCCCTGCATCTTTACACAAGGGAGAGAGCTGCGGGCACCGGCACCGCGTACCGGCGCCCGCAAAGGTGAAAGGGACGAACGTTAGGCGTTCTACTCGGCGAGAGCCTCCTGCTTGGCGATTGCCTTCTCGGAAATCTTCATAAAGGGCAGGTAGACGGCCATGCCAATGACAATCTCGATAGCCTGCCACACGCCGGCGCGCCAGTCAAAGCCCGTAGCGAGCAGGGCATTGATGACGGGAGGCATGGTCCAGGGCACCTGGGCGATGCAGGGGCTGATGATGCCTGCGCAGGTAAGGCCATAGGTGATGCCGATGAACAGGTCGGGAAGGAGGACAAACGGGATCATGAGCGGCAGGTTGTACACGATGGGGTAACCGTAGATAACCGGCTCGTTGATGTTGAACAGACCAGGCAGGATAGCCATCTTGGAAACGGTCTCGGAAGCCTTGTTTTTGGAGAACAGGAGCGTGTCGAGCAGGAGCATGAGGGTGCAGCCCGAGCCGCCGATGAGGGCGAAGCTGTTAACGATCTGCATGTTCATGTAGTGATCGGGCTGGATGGTGCCACCGGCGGCAAAGGTAGCCATGTTGTCGACGATGAGCATGGTCAGGATCGGCTCGACGGTAGCGCCAGAGATGGTGGACTGGTGAATACCGACGCAGAACAGCAGGTTAGCAAGGGTGTAGATGAGGATAACAGCCCACGGACCAGCGTTCATGATGCTCTTGAGCGGGTTGGAGATGCACGTGGAGATGATGGTGCACAGATCGGTGCCGGCGCACACGGCGAGCAGGGCTGCGGCAAGAGCGAAGATTGCGAGGTTGAGCAGCATCGGGATCATGACGTTGAAGGAGTTGGAGACCGCGGGAGGCACGCCCTCGCCCAGCTTAACCTTGAGCCTCTCGACGCCAGAAATCTTGATGAAGAGCGAGACGGAAAGCAGGGCGATGATAATAGCCGAGAACAGACCGTTGGTGCCGGTGTTGGCAGTCGAAAGGGCGCCCGTGACCTCGGCGGAGGTGATCTTGTCGGTGAGCAGTGGGCTCGTGGCGGCAAGCGAGGCGGTGATCTGCTGCGGCATCATGATGACGAAGGCAGAGATGGCGACGACCACGCAAGCGAGCGGGTTATCGAAGCGCTTGTTCTTAGCGAGGCTGTAGCCAATCAATCCGGCCAAGATAATGGCAGAGACGTTGAGGGTGCCCAGCGTAATCGCCGAACCCCACGTCTGAAGGTTGGCAAGGCCCGCCGCATCGAGCGGGAACAGAGGGAACACGACGTTGTTAATAAGAACCGCGATACCCGCAAGGATATAGAGCGGCGTGATGGTCGCGAAGGCGTCACGCAGGGAACGCAGGTGAACCTGGTTTCCCACCTTCGCAGAGACCTCGGCAAACTTGTCGAGGAAGCTCTTTCCGTTGTCACTGGCCATGATTGCTCCTAACTTTCAAATCCGGCCTTTTCCTATGCGCACGGTGGTCTGTCGCCCTCTGCCACCAGATGTGCCATGTGTTGCGCGCGGCGGCGCGCGGTCTGGACGTTCGTCCGGTCGCTAATCAACCACGTGGGTCGTGGCGACCTGTTTGAGCCAGGCCGCCGACTTCTTAAGACGGCGCTTATAGCCATCCATCAGATCGACCTCGACAAAGCCATAGCGATTCTTAAAGGCATTGGCCCAAGACCAGTTATCGATGACGGCCCAGTAGTGATAGCCCCGGCACTTGGCGCCCTCGTCGATGGCCTTGGCCACCCACTCTAGGTGCTGACGTACAAAGTCGACGCGGTAGTCATCCTGGATGGTTCCTTCGGCGTCACGGTTCTTGTATTCGTCCATGATGCCGATGCCGTTCTCGGAAACGAACCACTCAAGATCGGGGTAGTTCTTAGCGCAGTCCATGCCAAAGTCGTAGAGGCCCTGCGGGTAGATCTCCCAGCCGCGGCTCTCGTTCATAACGGCGTCGGGCCATACGTACTCGTCGGCAAAGTGCGGCAGGCCGTACTGGTCGACCTTGCTCGCCGGCGCCTGAACACGCGTGGGGTGGTAGTAGTTGCAGCCGAGCCAGTCGACAACACCCTGCTTGAGGATCTCTTGGTCGCCGGCGCGGAACGGGAGCTTAACGCCGCCCTCGGCCAGGCTGTCGAGCACGTCGGCAGGAAGCTCGCCCTTGGTGATGAGGTCGAGCCACCAGCGGTTGTTGATGCCGCTGGTCATGCGCACGGCCTCGAGGTCCGCCTCGCTGGGGTTCTCCTTGGTGTAGACCGGGGTAAAGCAGTTGATCATGCCGATCTTGGCATCGGCGCGAATAGCGCCCTCGTCATAGGCGCGACGATAGTTGGCCACGGCCAGCGCGTGCGCCAGCGAGATGTGATACTGCACGGTGCGGGCGCGGTTGAAGTCGTGGAGCTGCGGGAACCACACGCCCTCCTGATAGCGCTGCTCGGGCTCGACGATGGGCTCGTTAAAGGTGAACCAGTACTTAATCTCCTGGCCAAACTCGTGGAAGGCGACGTCGGCGTAATGTGCGTAAGCCTCGACAACCTCACGGCTCTCCCAGCCGCCACGGTTAAAGAGGTAGGTGGGCATGTCAAAGTGGTACAAGTTGACAAACGGCTCCAAGCCGGCTTCGCGAGAGGCGCGGAACAACTCGTGATACCACGCGGCACCTTCCTCGTTGAGGTTGCCGTCGGCATCGAGCAGACGGCTCCACTGGATGGAAGTGCGATAGGTATCCAGACCCAAGTCCTTCAAAATGCGAAGGTCTTCCTGGTACTTGGCCATAAAGTCATTGCCGGCGTAAGAGCCAACGCGGTTGTAGAACGAACCCAGATCCTGGATGGACCAGGTGTCCCACAGGTTCTCGAGCTTGCCGCCCTGGTTCCACTGACCCTCAGTCTGCGGGCCGGACATAGCAGCGCCAAAGAAGAAGTCGTTGGGCAGCTGATACTGTGCCATCAAAGTCCTCGCTTTCGTGTTCTAGAGCTTCCGGTTGGAGACGGGTTTGCTTTGGCAGGTTATCCGGCGCGGGCGCGCACCGGCCATACCGATATCCAACCCGCCAAAACAAAACCGTCCCCAAACGGTCGATCCTGTTGTGCGGAAGGATTCCGTTCGTTGCTTAAACTATAGCGCTCTAATTTTAAAAGTAAAGCGTCTTTTTCTTTTTTCTTTCTCGAACTTCTTAGATAAAAGTAATATGGATGCCCTGTTGAGGGTTATACTTACTTTTTGTATTCATATATGTCGGAAAGGAGGTTCCATGATTCCCAAATACGAGGCGATAGCTGCAGATATTCGTCGAAGTATCGAGGATGGCGCTCTTAAACCGGGCGACAAGCTTCCCACCGTCGTTGAGTTCTGTGAGCTCTATAGCGTTTCCAAAATCACCGTCAAACGAGCTATCGAGCAAATCACCGAGGAAGGTCTTATTACCAGCCGGCGCGGATCGGGTACCTACGTTAAGGACACGGCGGGACTTCCCGGCCAGGCGTTTTTCCAGGGCAAAAACGACCGTGCCCAAGGTTTTTCGTATGAGCACCGCGGGGAGAAGGTGACCTCGGTGGTCTACGATTTCTCGATCGTTAATCCACCAGCGGACATCGCAGCCCAGCTGGGAATTGCCGAGGATGACTTTGCCTATCACGTCGTGCGCGTGCGTCAGGCCGATGAGAAGCCCATCGTTATCGAGTACACCTACATGCCCCTCGAGCTGATTCCGGGGCTGAAAAAGAAGGACCTGTACGGATCGGTCTACCACTTCATCCGCGAGCAATGTGGGCTGAAGATTTCGAGCTTCCACCGTACCATTCGCGCCGTGGCAGCAACCGAGGAAGAAGCCGAGCGTCTGGACACCAAACTTGGCTCTCCCCTGCTCGAGCTCACCCAGATTGGCTTTTTGGACAGCGGCGCCGCCTTTGAGTATTCGGTCTCGCGCAACGTTGGCGACCGCTTTGAGTTGCACAACGTAACGTTGGCATAGGTTTTTGTAGTCATCCGGGCGCTCGCTTTGAGCTGTTTTGTGCAGCGCCCGCGCAACACAATGGGGGTATGAACATGTCCGATTTGATTAAACTGACGCCGATCTTTCACGAGAAGATCTGGGGCGGCCGCCAGCTCGAAACCGTATTTGGTTACGACATTCCCGAAGGTCCCATCGGTGAGTGCTGGGCCATCTCGGCCCATCCCAACGGTGACTGCCAGATTGCGGAGGGCCCGTATGCCGGTCACACGCTGTCGTGGCTGTGGGCCGAGCACCGCGAGCTCTTTGGCAATTGCGAGGGCAAGGAGTTCCCGCTGCTCATTAAGATTCTGGATGCCAAGGACGACCTTTCAATCCAGATTCATCCCAACGACGAGTACGCCGCCAAGCACGAGAACGGCAGCCTGGGCAAAACCGAGTGCTGGTATGTGCTGGACTGCGAGCCCGGCGCCACGATCATCGTCGGCCAGCGCGCGCACGACCGCGCCGAGGCCGCACAGATGATCGAAGAGGGCCGTTGGGACGAGATGCTCAACGTGCTGCCGATTCACAAGGGAGACTTTTTCCAGATCGACTCCGGCACCGTTCACGCCATCAAGACCGGCACGCTGATTCTGGAGACGCAGCAGTCGAGCGACGTGACATATCGCCTGTACGACTACGACCGCCCCGGCACCGACGGCAAGCTGCGCCCGCTGCACATTGAGCAGAGCCTCGACTGCATCGACTTTGATGCTCAGGCTCCGACCGACGGCACGGTGACCGCGCCCGAGGTGGACGGCGTGACCGAGCTCGAGTCCAACCCCTGCTACACCGTCGATCGCGTGCGCGCCAACGGCAGCAAGACCCTCGACCAGCGCTGGCCCTTCATGTGCCTGTCGGTCATCGACGGCGAAGGCACCGTCTGCGGCGACCCCGTCCACAAGGGAAGCCACCTGCTGGCCCCGAGCACCGTCAGCTCCATCGACCTCGAAGGCAAGATGGAACTGATCATCAGCCACCTCTAGTTCGCACCAACAACCCAAACGCAACAAGGGGCTCCCCCGTTCACCAACGGGGGAGCCCCTTGTCCATATATATCAGCCCACCCGGCTCTCCAGATCAAAAAAGCGGACGAGCAGAGCGACGTTCGCAAGCAACGTTATCTAAGGACCTGGACGGGCGTATGGGGCAACATCGATCGCGAGTTCCGCACGAGCCGGAGAGCAC
>CAVEDI010000003.1:0-3463 GCA_963614405.1 Oscillospiraceae bacterium
CGGCCATCGCCGGTGTGGACTACGACGGCCACGTCGCCACGATGACGGTGACCGTGACCGACGACGGCTCCGGCAACCTCACGGCCACGACGCCCGCGATCGCGCAGGCGAGCGGCGGCGACTTCGTCAACACCTACACGACCGAGCTCGACTACTCGGCCCGCGCGGGCGTGCGCCTGTCCAAGACGCTCTCCGGCCGCGCCATGGAGGCGGGGCAGTTCGCTTTCACCGTGACCGCGGACGCCGAGACGGCCGCCAAGCTCGGCCTCAAGACCGACAAGGACGCCTACGCCGTGGCCGCGGCTGACGATGGGAAGGCCGATCTGGTCGACCTCATCGGCGGTGCTGCGGGCAGCGACGTGAAGTTTACCGACGCCGATGCGGGCAAGACCTACAGCTTCACCGTCACCGAGACCAAGTTCGGCGGCGAGGGCTACACCAATGACACCGCGCCGCGCACGGTGACCATCGCGCCCGCCTACGATGCCGCGACGGGCAAGCTCACGGTCACGACCACGGTTGCCAAGGACGGTGTCGAGGTCGCACGCAGCGAGGTCTCCACAGCAGATGACGCCACGGCGGCGCCCGCGCCCGTGACGGTCGCGTTCCAGAACTCCTACGAGGCCACCGGCGTGCTCGGCGGCGAGGGCAACGTGGCAATTAACGCCACCAAGATGTTGACGGGCCGCGCCGCGGCGGCGGGCGAGTTCTCGTTCTCCGTCCGTGACGCCCAGGGCAATGTGGCCGCGACCGCGTCCAACCGGGCCTCCGGCGACGGCGAGGCTGCGGAGCTCGCGTTCTCGCCCATCGCCTATACCACCGGCTCGCTCGAGCAGATGGTGGCGGACGGCACCGCCACCAAGGCCGACGACGGATCCTGGTCCATCCCCTATACCGTTTCCGAGGACACAGCGGCGCTGCCCGCCGGCGTGACGGCGGCCGCGTCGAGCTTCGGCATTACGGTCAAGGTGACCGATAACGGCAAGGGCGGGCTGGATGTGGCCGTGACCTACCCCGAGGGCTCCGATGGCACGCTGTCGTTCGTGAACGGCTATGGCACCAACGAGGCGACAGTCGACCTCGCGGGCACCAAGACGCTGGCGTTCGGCCAGGCCGGACTCGGCCTCACGCAGGCCGACATCGCGGGCAAGTACACCTTTAAGATTGAGCCGCTGGACGGCGCGCCCGCACCGGTCGACGCCTCCGGCAAGACGGTGACCGAGGCGACCAACGACGCCGCCGGCAATGTCGTGCTGGGCCGCGTCACGTTCAAGCAGCCGAGCGACCTCGACGACGTCGAGATCGACGGCGACGGCCTGCGCACCAAGACGTTCGCCTACCGGGTGAGCGAGTCCGGCTCGGTCGACGGCGTGGTCAATGACGCGACGGCGATCAGGACCTTCGCGGTCAAGGTGGTCGAGGACACCAACGCGGGCACGCTCGCCGCGGAGGTCCTGCCCGCAGAGGGCACGCCCGAGGGCAAGGGCGCGTTCGAGTTCACCAACACCTACGGCGTGAACCCGACGCCGAGCTCCGTCACCGACCAGATCACGGTGAACAAGAAGCTCAAGGGCCGTGACCTGGCCGAGGGCGAGTTCGAGTTCCAGCTGGTCGAGATTGCCGCCGACGGCAGTGAGAGCGTCGCGGCAACGGGCAAGAACGCCGCCGACGGCACGGTCGCTCTCAGCCCCGTCGCCTACACCGCGCCCGGCACGCACAGCTATGAGCTGCGCGAGGTCGCCGGCACGGCGGGCGGCGTGACATACGACAGGGCGACGTGCCGCGTGCGCACGACGGTTGCCGATGCCGGAAACGGTAAGCTCACCGTCAGGCACGAGCTGGCGGATGCCGAGGGCAATCCCACGGGCGGCGACTCGGTGACGTTCACCAACGGCTACGAGGCCGCACCCGTCACCCTCAAGCTGGGCGCCGCCAAGGTGCTCAAGGGCGCCGAGCTCAAGGCGGGCCAGTTTAGCTTTGAGCTCAAGAGCCGGGACGGCAAGGTCATGTCGATCGCCAAGAACGCCGCGGACGGCAGCGTCACGTTCGATGCGCTGACGTTCAAGCAGACCGGCACCTACACCTTCACGGTGAGCGAGGTCGACGACGGCCAGGCGCACGTGACCTACGACAAGGCGGTGCACAAGATCGTCGTCACGGTGAGCGACAAGGCGGCCGACGGCACCAAGACGGGCTACCTGTCGGCGAAGGTCTCCTACGAGGGCGACGCCAACGTGCCGCCAGTCTTCACCAACAGCTACGCCGAGGAGCCCGGCACCCCCGGCACCCCCGAGAATCCCGGTACGCCGGGCGGTGGCTCGGGCGGCGGCTCAGATAACGGCTCCGGCAGCGGCTCTAGCGGCGACGGCTCCAAGGGCGGCATGCCCGACACCGGCGACCGCAGCCTGCCGGTCGAGGCGCTCGCGGCCATGGCCGGCATCGGCGCGCTGGCCGCAGCGGGCGGCGCGGTCCTGTACCGTAGGCGCCGCTAGCGATGTGCACGAGTGGGGCGAATCCATCCGATGGGTTCGCCCCACTTGCCGTGGCGGGCGGGAGCAGGTAAGATATACCGAGCGCCT
Source organism: Oscillospiraceae bacterium (assembly GCA_963614405.1). GTDB lineage: Bacteria > Actinomycetota > Coriobacteriia > Coriobacteriales > Coriobacteriaceae > Collinsella. Next base: position 2,580 of record CAVEDI010000003.1, read on the forward strand.
AGCGCGTTCGATGGGTTCGGATGACGACATGTTCCGAATCTGGTCAGGTCCGGAAGGAAGCAGCCATAAGGAGCCTCTGTCGGGCATCCGAATCCATCGAGCGCACGGGCTTTCTTTTTGCGCGGTTTTACCAAACCGCGCAATGCTCGACGCTGCGCGCCACCCAGAGCGACAATTTGTCATTCAAAAGGCAAGGCATGACCAGAAGGTCTATGCCTCGCCTTTTTCATGCCAACTTGTTCGCTCTGGGTGGCGCTCGCTGGCTTTGCCAAAACATCGATGGCTACGCGGTCCAGGAGGCGGCGAAGTGTTTGGCGTCTCGCTGGTCCTCGGCTTTGCCTGCGGGATCGCTCGACTACCAAACAGCCCGCCGGCACCGGGACCGCATCGTCCAAAAATCACCCGTAAAGGCGCGTTAGCCTAATTAAATCTATCCCTTAAGGAATGTTGCTCGCTGGCGTTGTTTGGAGCGCGGTGGCGATGTGCTTCAAGAGGCGGCGGTGCTGTTGCTTGAATTTTTGCAGTTAAAGAGGCCCGTTTCCCTGGGTTGAACTGCCTCCCATTTCTTGGACATGAGAAATGGGAGGCTTTCTTTATGCGCGTTGATTTGAGGGTGAAGCATGATGTCGAGGCCAGGAAGGCGGCCATAGGGCTCTTCGAGCTCGGACGCGGGTATAAATCTGCCGCGATCGCCCTTTCGCTTCCCGCGGAAGCCGTGAGAAGATGGCAGGAGATATACCGCGCATTCGGGAGCGAGGTGCTGCTGCGCATGGACGGAAAGCAGGGCAGGTACACATACGAGCAGAAGGTCGCCGCCGCCTCCGCCGTCGTCGACGGCGGCATGGCGAAGGCCGAGGCGATGGCGGCGTTCGGCATAATGTCGA
>CAVEDI010000004.1:0-3947 GCA_963614405.1 Oscillospiraceae bacterium
GCCTCATGCGAGCCTCATCGGCCGTGATGCTCGACGGCGTCGTGATCTCGCACGTCGCAAGCGGACATTCCTGCGCCGCGGCCGAATCCTCGGCAAACAGGCCAAAGCGAATGAACGTATTGCCCACGTCGACCGTCAATATATATGCGCACCCATTAAGCATCGTCGGCGCTCCTTTCGTCTGTCCAGCAGTATATCGCCTACCTAAACCAGTCATCCCAAAATGACTAGCTTGCCGCTATACTGGTGCGCGGTCGCGCGCGAGCTCACGCGGCGGCCCTTGGTAACCCGACTTCCCGCGCCGTATCCGTAGCGGCGCTCCCGGGGGAAGCGGATATACGCAAAGGAGTTCTATATGAGCAATCCCTCGAACCGCGCTTCGATGCGCGGGCAACTCACACTGCGCGGCGTCGTCATCGGCGTCCTTGGCTGCGTGATCATCACGGCAAGCTCGGCCTACACCGCCCTCAAGATGGGCGCACTCCCCTGGCCGATTATTTTCGCTGCCGTCATCTCGCTGTTCTTCCTGAAGTTCATGGGCAACGCCAGCCTCAACGAGGCCAACGTCACCCACACCATCATGTCCGCGGGCGCCATGGTCGCCGGCGGTCTGGCGTTTACCATCCCGGGCGCCTGGATGCTGGGCTACGCCGATCAGATCAGCTGGCTCGACATGTTTATCGTGGCGCTCGCCGGCACCATCTTGGGCCTTCTGGCCACCGCGCTCATCCACCGCCACTTTATCGTGGACGCCGCACTGGAGTTTCCCACCGGCAACGCCGCAGCTCAGACCTTGCGCGCGACCGAGGCTGGCGGCAAAACAGGCAAGCAGCTCTTTGGCTCCATGGCCGTCGCCGGCATCTACAGCGTGCTTCGCGACGCTCTGGGCGTGGTGCCCAGCATGCTGTGCACGCTCAATATCCCCGGCGTGACCTTTGCCATCTATAACTCGCCCATGCTGCTCTCCATCGGCTTTTTGGTGGGCTTCGCCCCGGTCGCCTTCTGGTTTGCCGGCGCGCTGCTGGGTAACTTTGGCATCATCGTGGGCGGCACCGCTGCCGGTCTATTCGACGTTGTGACTGCGCAGGGCATCGTCAAGTCCCTCGGTATGGGCCTCATGATGGGCTTTGGCGTCGCCGTCGTCCTCAAGGACATCCTGCCACAGGTCGCCGGTATCGTCCGCGGCCTCGCCGCCGACAGCTCCACCGACACCGACGAGCAGTCGCTCATCTCGGGCTCCCTTAAGCTCGACGCCGGCATCATCGGCCTGGGCACCGCAGCCATCGCCGTGATCATCGCCATCGTGCTCGACCTTGGCCCCGTTCCGGCCGTCATCGTGACGCTGTTCACCTTTGTCACCACCATCATGAGCGCGCAGAGCTGCGGCCAGACGGGCATCGACCCCATGGAGATCTTTGGCCTCATCGTTATGCTCATCGTGGCTGCCTTTGCACAGATCGCTCAGGTCAAGCTGTTCTTTATCGCCGGCATCGTAGCCGTGGCGTGCGGCCTTGCGGGCGACGTCATGAACGACTTTAAGGCCGGCGCCGTGCTGGGCACCAACCCGCGTGCGCAGTGGATCGGCCAGGCCATCGGCGGCATCGTGGGCGCCCTGGTCGCCGCAGCCGTCATGGTCGCGCTCGTCACCGCCTATGGCCCGGACGCCTTTGGCCCCGACAAGAGCTTTGTTGCCGCGCAGGCAAGCGTCGTCGCCACCATGGTCTCGGGCATCCCGAGCGTGCCGTGGTTCGCTGGCGGCTTTATCGCCGGCATCGTCATGTACTGGCTCGGCATTCCGGCCATGATGATCGGCCTGGGCGTGTACCTGCCGTTCTACATGTCGCTCACGGCATTCCTGGGCTCCTGCGTCAAGCTCGCCTACGACAAGTGGTCCGCCCACCGCGACGCCACCGCCGGCCTTTCGAACGAGGAGAAGGCCGCCAAGGACGCCGCCTTCCAGGAACAGGGCCTGGTTGTCGCCAGCGGCCTGCTCGGCGGCGAGTCCATCGTCGGCGTTATCCTGGCGTTTGTCTCCGTGGGTCTGAGCCTGCTGAGCTAAGCTGAGCAGCTGCTCGACAGCAACCATATTGCCTACGATTTGCCCGGTCGGTAGCTTTCGCGGCTGCCGACCGGGCTTTTTGATACCAACGCAAAGAAAGGCCGGCGCGCTGCGTATGACAGCGCGCCGGCCTTATTGGTTTAGCTATCGAAGCGTTCCCGCTATGAACCGAAGTTCGTTGCAGAATCTACGCTCGAAACGCTACATCTGCTTGCGACGACGATCGCTCAGCGTCACACCAGCGGCCACGAGCGTAATACCGCCGATAACGAAGACCTCGCCCGCAAGCGCGGAGGTATCACCGGTCTGGGCGAGCGCAGCGTCCGCAGCCTTTTTCTTGGCGACAGGAGCCTTTGCAGCAGCCTGCGCAACCTGAGGCTTGGCCTGCGGCTCAGCCTTGGGATGATACTTGTCGTACTCGGCCTGTGCGGCAGCCAGGGCATCCTTAGCATCGTTAAGCTCGGCAAGCGCGGCGGCATAGGCGTCGTTGGCATCGGACAGTTTGGCATCGGCATCGCTCAGAGCAGCCTTGAGACCAGCAGCGGCATCGACGGCGGTCTTATAGCGAGCGTAGGCAGCGTTAAGCTTGACCAGCTTCTCGTTGCCCGTCGTGCCCGCGGCAAGGGATGCCTTGTGGTCGACAGCCTCAAGATCGGCCTTGAGCACCTCGTCGTTGGCAAGCTCGGCCTTGGCCTTGACGATCTCGAAGTTCGCATCGATGACGGCTTCGTTGGCGGCCTCGAGCTGCTTCTGGGCATCGGCGACACCGGCGACGGCAGCGTCATAGGCGGCCTTGGCGTCGTCGACCGCCTTCTGGGCGCCGGCAAAGCGCTCGAAGGCCTTGTTCGCGGTAGCCAGCTCACCCTCGGCAGCCTTGACCTTGGCCTGCGCATCGGACACAGCCTGCGTCTTGGCGGCAACTGCCTGCTTGGCGCCCGAAAGAGCAGTCGCGGCCTGGACATCTGCGGCCTGGGCCTTGTCTACACCAGCCTGGGCGGCATCGTCGGCCTTCTTTGCCTCGTCAAGCGAGCCCTGCTTATTCGCAAGGTCCGCCTGGGCGGCATCGCGCTTGGCGGCAAGGTCCTTGACCGAAGCAGTGGCGTTGCCATACGCCTCGTTGGCCTGGTCGGATTTTGCCTTGGCGGCATCGCGGGCGCTGCGAGCCTTCGCCTTGTGAGCGGTGGCCTCGGCTGCCTTCGTCTGGCTGTCGGCGAGCGTGGCATTTGCCTTATCGAGAGCTGCCTTGGCAGTAGCCGCCTCGGACCTGGCGGCATCGAGGTTCTGCTTGAGGGACTCGATGTCGATTCCGCCGAGCGCGTCCTTCGCGGCGTCGTATGCCGTCTTCGCGGCGGCGGTGCCGGACTTAGCCTTCTCGTACTCACCCTTGGCGGTGTTCATGTTCACATCGGCTGCGGTGAAAGCGTCCTGGGCGGCATCCTGCCCGTTTACAGCTGCGAAGTAAGCTTCCCTAGTAGTTCCAAAGTTCTTCTGTGCCTCGGCGAGCTTTGCCTGAAGCTCCTTGAGCTGCGCCTTCTGCTCCTGCGTGCCGCCTGCATTGTAGGCGGAATCGATGTAGTCGTTGACGAGCTTCTTGAACTCGGAGACAGTGAAATCAGCCTCACTGTCAAAAGAGCTGTAATCGAAGATTGTTACCTCGGAATCGGTGTTCTTACCGCTACCGGTCGCGATGCCGATAGCCTTCGCACCGGCATCGATGATGTTGAGATAGTGCCCGCACTCATGGTAGATGCTGCTGTAGTGCTGGTAGATATAGTAGGAATCATATCGATGGTTTCCAAGGTCACTATTCTTTTCGACGTACTTATCGAATGCCTCTTTTTCCTGAGTGTAGAGACCGGTATATGGCCAGCCAAGCGTATCCTCGGTC
>CAVEDI010000005.1:0-2487 GCA_963614405.1 Oscillospiraceae bacterium
GTCACGGCCGTGATCTGATGGCCGTATCAAAAGCCCAGGACGGGAAGGCCCAGGTCAAAGATGGCGGGGTCGATAGACGGAGCGTCCTCGGCATACACGGAAGCCGGGCCGCCGGAAAGGATGAGCGCAGAGGCGTTCATCTCGCGAATCTCGTCGGCCGAGATGTCGCAGGGGACAATCTCGGAATACACGTTGAGGTCGCGGACGCGACGGGCAATGAGCTGACCGTACTGCGCACCAAAGTCGAGTACGAGGACCTTTGCGGAAGCCTTTTGATCCATGGTTCCCCCTCTTGTTGGCGGGGAGCCGGTGCCCACCCGCATGAATGAACGAAAATAGCCTTCATAGTGTACACGTTATATGGGGTTTCTCGCCCCTCGCAGCCATCAGCGCACGGCAAACGCACGACCTAGGCCCCTATTTGACGGCAATTGAAGTGTTACCAAACGTTACAGATGATGTAATACGTTTGAACATTGGACGCCCTGTGCCACAATACTGCCGAACGACTCCGCCCTTGCGGCGGCAAATACGATAGGAATACCAGCATGAAGCGCATCCTTCTCATCGCCACGGGCGGCACCATCGCATCGACCGAGGACGGCAACGGCCTCTCCCCCGCCCTGACCGGTGAGGAGCTCGCCCAGAGCGTCCCCGAGATCTCGGGCCTCTGCGAGCTCGACGTCGTGCAGCCCATGAACATCGACAGCACCAATATGCGCCCGAGCGACTGGATGCGTATCCGCGACGTCATCGTCAAGGGCTATGCCGACCACGACGGCTTCGTGATTCTACACGGCACCGACACCATGAGCTACACCGCGGCAGCACTTTCCTATCTGATTCAGGACAGCCCCAAGCCCATCGTGCTCACCGGCTCGCAAAAGCCCATGGGCAACCCCTTTACCGACGCCAAGCTCAACCTGTACCAGAGCCTGCTCTATGCGCTCGACGAGCATTCGCACGATGTGTCGATCGTGTTTGGCGGCGTCGCCATTGCCGGCACGCGCGCCCGCAAGCAGCGCACCATGAGCTTTAACGCGTTCATTAGCGTCAACTATCCGCCCATTGCCTACATCCGCAACGACCGCATCGTGCGCAACGGGCTCCACGGCACGCATCAGGGCGAAAACCCGGTGCGTTTCTACGACAGCATCGACCCGCGCGTATTTGTACTCAAGCTTACGCCCGGCGTGAACCCGGGCATCCTCGACGCCCTTGCCGATAGCTACGATGCTGTAATCCTTGAGACCTTTGGCATTGGCGGTATTCCCGAGTTTGGCGAGTCCGGCGAGTCGTTCCAAGAGGCAATTTTCCGCTGGGTCGATTCGGGTCGCACCGTCGTTATGACCACGCAGGTCCCCGAAGAGGGCCTCGATCTGGGCGTTTATGAGGTCGGCCGTGCTTACGCCGATCATCCGGGCATTCTGCGCGGCGACGACATGACCACCGAGACGCTCGTGGCCAAGACCATGTGGGCACTCGGCCAGTCACGCGATGCCGCCGAGATCCAGCGCCTGTTCTACAGCCAAGTCAACCACGACCGCATCCCGATGGTGTAACCACCGGTCAATAGGCGTCCTCTATTCGATGCCCTCGAGAAGCTCTGACACCGTCATGCCGAGTGCGGGCGCGATCTTAAATAGAACCTTAAGCGTGAAATTTGCCGTCCCATCTTCGATTCGGTCGAGGTAGGGTCGGCTGATTCCTGTCGCCACACAAAAATCAACCTTGGAGATACCAAGGTCTCTGCGTGTCTCTTCGACCCGCCTGCCAAGAATCTGTTTCGCACGTTCGTCCATGCAGCCGAGTTTGAAATGGGGCCGAACATAAACGTAAACTATAGTTTACGTTTTGCCGAATACACAGGAGTTTTCTATGTCGGGTTCTTCGGTCCGCATGTACCGAGCCACGCTTCGCACAAACAGCGCGCCGCCCAAGCTCGTCGTCGTTGAAGCTGAATGCCTTTCGCCCGATGAGCGCACAGCATTTGCATTGCTATCAAGTCGCATCGCCGCCGTTCTGGTCCCCTGCCCGGCGCAAGGTGAACTTGCCATCCAATGCCAAGCGCACAGCTGCTCGCTCAATCAGGCTGCCGTAATCGCAACCAGTCAACGCGGTCTGCCCCTTCTCCTGGAAGCCGGCATCGCACTCGCCCTTCGCGGTGCCGGATACGAAAACGAGACCGCCGCCGATATGGTCTTTAAACCACGATCGAGCGGCGGCCTCGCAGCAGCCATTGAATATATGTGCAGGCTCGTTGCCTAAAAGGACAAGCTAGAAACCAAGGCCAAAGCCCGTTCCGGTAATCGCCGAGTACATAAAGTAAACGTTAACCACGTTGAGGAACACGCCCGTGATACAGCCGTTGCGCAGGTAGCGCTCGCACACGATGCGCGCCATGGCGGCGGAGTCATCATTGTTTTTAGCCTGGCGTCCTGCCGTAAAGTACGTCGCCACGCTCAGCAGCAGGTTGAGCACCGGCAG
>CAVEDI010000006.1:0-3316 GCA_963614405.1 Oscillospiraceae bacterium
TACGGGTGGTAGAGGAAGACGTCGTGGCTCTTGATGGTCGGGAAAACGTCGCCCTCGGCAATGAAGGCAGGTTCGAGCCCCTTATAGGGCGCGTCCTTCAGGTTCGGGCGGTCGAGGCGCGCCTGACGTTTTTTGGCGTGGCGCACGACTTTGCCGGCGAGCGCATCATCGTTGCCGATTCGGGCGGCGGATCCACGGAGCTCGCGACGGGCGTCTATGCACCGGAGCGCGGTATCTTTGCTCTGGAGGGAACGCGCTCGCTGGACATCGGTTGCCGCCGCGTGACCGAGCGGTTTTTCTCGGCACTGCCGCCGTCGACGGACGAGCTTGCAGCTGCTGCCGGCTGGGCAAACAAGCAGTTTACGGGCTATTTTGAGAGCCTGCCTGTCGACTTTGAGCGCGCCGAGCGCCTCGTCGCGGTGGGCGGTACCGTTACCACGCTCGTGGCGCTGGTCCACGAACTGGAGCCGTACGACTCGAACTTTGTGCACCTGCGCGAGCTTTCGATGGAGCAGATTTCGGCCGCTATCGAGCGCATGTCTGCGTTGGATGTTGCAGGCATTGCCGCGTTGCCGGGCGTGCAGCCCAAGCGCGCGGGCGTGATTCTGGCCGGCGCCGTGGTGATCCGCGAGCTCATGCGTGCCGGCGGCTACAAGACGCTCACCGTAAGCGAGAACAGCCTACTCGCTGGCATGGCCGCCACCATCAACGAGGTTCTCGACGGCGCGACTCCCACCATCGCCTGGACCCTCACTCTCAGCACCCTCTAAATAAGTTGCGGTGAAATACGGACTAAAATCGCCCTTTCGGGCACCAAACAGTCCCTATTCCACCGCAACTCAACAGCCGGCACCTGGGGACGTTCCTTCTCTGCCGGCACCTGGGGACAGTCCTTGCGGGGCGTCCCCACAGCGCCTATGCCAGCTTGTCGATTTGCCCAATCTCCCAAAGCGGAATATTGACGAGCATGCCCTCGTCTCTATATGCCGCCAGGGAGCTCCTCACGCAACGCTCGAGCTTGAATTTTTCGCAGGCTATTTTCAGACTCTTCGCTTTAAGGTTCTCTGCCGCCTTGACCTCAAGCGGAAGTACGGTTCCCGCATGGTCGATGGCAAAGTCGGTTTCGGCATTGCCGGAGGTAGAGGACCAATACGCGGGAGTTTTGTCCTGGAGCAAAAGCTCCTGCGCGACGTATTGTTCGGTCAGCGAACCTTTGAACTCGGTAAAAACAGCGGATCCGTTAAGAACGACGGCCGGAGAGAGACCGGAGAGCGCTCCGAGGATGCCGGTGTCGATGCAGAACAGTTTGAAGCCCGAGAGGTCTTCGTAGCTCGAGAGCGGCGCCTTTAGAGCGGAAACACGTGGCACCTTATGAACGATTCCGTAGTCCGTGAGCCACTGGAGGCTTTCCTCGAAATCGCGTGCGCGCGCTCCGGGACGAAGGGCGCCATAGACAAACTTCTTGTTCTCCTTTGTAAGCTGGCCGGGAAGGGATTTCCAAACCAACCTCATGCGCTCGATGATGCGGGCGGGTGCATGTTTGCCAAAATCGGATTCGTAAGCCTCGATGATTTGCTGCTGAAGCCTTCGGGCTTCGATGAAGTCGCGTGTCTCGGCGAAAGCGGAGACAACTTCGGGCATACCGCCGACAACAAGGTATTCCTTGAGCAAGTGCTCGAGCTTTTCGGTAACGTTTGCTAGAAGGTTCATGTCTGCGGCAAGGATGGCGTCGGCGAGCGGGTTGCCGTCGACGGCACGAACGAACTCAGCAAACCCCATGGGACGCATGGTGAGCTGGTCGATTTTGCCGACGGGAAATGACTCGTTTTCGCGTCGGAGCGCGAGGCCCATATAGGAACCGGCTGCTACGATGTGGTATTCGGGTGCAAGCTCGTTGAAGTACTTGAGCGAGGTGATCCCGCGTGGCGCCTCTTGGATCTCGTCGAAGATGATGAGCGTGTCTTCCGGCGTTACGGTTTGGCCACGTAGGAGTTCTATCTGGGAGATGATGCGCTTGGGGTCGAGGTTCCCATCGAACAGCGAGCGTGTGCTCGGCTCGAGCATAAAGTCAAAACGAATGACGTTTCGATACTGCTGGCTTGCGAATTCGTTAAGAAGCCAAGTCTTTCCTGTCTGGCGGGCTCCCTTAAGCAAGAGAGGTTTGCGATTCGCCCTTGATTTCCAAGCGATAAGTTCACTCATAAGCTGTCGCTGCATATTGCCTCCCAACCCTCTCGGCTAGTATAAGGCCATTTGGGAGTTTCCATCGGAAAATGTGGGAGACAACCACGTTTTACCATCGGAAAATGTGGGAGACAACCACGTTTTTCCATCGGAAAATGTGGGAACACCAACCTAAGTTGCGGTGGAATAGTTCCTAAATGGGCTGGTAAACTACCAAAACAGGAACTATTCCACCGCAACTTAGAGCCCCGCCGGCGTGTAAAAGAAACGAGCCCGCATCCCTTGGGGACACGGGCTCGAAAGCTCCATATGGTAGGGGCGGTGGGACGTCCGCGCATTTGCTGCGCAAATACGCACCGGCTTCGGCCGCCTGTCGGCGCCCTCGCCGGCTCGCTTCGGACGCTGCGCGTCCGCTTAACGCTCGCCCCCTCGCGGGTTCGAGTCCCACCGGCATCTAAAAGAAGCGAGCCCGCATCCCTGGGGGACACGGGCTCGAAAGCTCCATATGGTAGGGGCGGTGGGACTCGAACCCACAATCCTTGCGGCGAGAGATTTTAAGTCTCCTGCGTATGCCAATTCCGCCACGCCCCCGTGAGACTAGAAGTCTAGCACAAGCCGTCCGTTACGCGTTGACGGCCATCGAGTGTTGGCCCGACTTCTCCAGGAACTCTTGGAACTTTGCCTCGTCGCCCTTGTTTTGATACTGCAGGGCCAGCAGGTACTCCAGTCGGCAGCGCTTGACCGGGTCGTCGCCGACATCCTCGAGCATGCGCTCCAGCTCGGGAATGTCGTTGTGGCGCTTGAGGATCATCGTGTCGTACATCAGTTGGCATTCGTGCGCGACTGCCTCGGCCTGACCGCCCTCAAAGCCCTTGATCTCGTGCAACAGCTCTTTGGACTTTTTGCGGTCCTCCTGGCCAACATAGTAGTTAAAGGCCTTAATCACCAGGTCGACGCGCTGCATCTTGGGGAGGTTGAGCCCCAGCAGCAGGTCGAACATCTCGCTGGCACGCTCGTGGTCCTCGCGCAGCAGATAGGAGTTCAGGCGCAGGTAGTCGCGGTTGTAGCGTGGGTACAGCATGCTGGTGAGTTTGCCGTCGAGCAAACGATCGAACTCGTCCCACTGCTTGGC
>CAVEDI010000007.1:0-15919 GCA_963614405.1 Oscillospiraceae bacterium
TGGTCATGTACGCGCTCGACCGCATTCTGGCCGGCGGCGTTCAGGTGGCCGTGCTAGGCACCGGCGACCGCGACTACGAGGACGGACTGCGCTACTTCCAGGACAAGTACCCCGGCACCATGGCCGCACGCATCGAATTCGATCCGGCGCTGTCGCAGCGCATGTATGCCGCCGCCGATATGTTCCTGATGCCTTCGAAGTTTGAGCCTTGCGGCCTGTCGCAAATTATCGCCATGCGCTACGGCACCCTGCCCATCGTGCGCGAGACCGGTGGCCTGAAGGACACCGTGATCCCGTATAACGAGTTTACCGGCGAGGGCACGGGCTTCTCGTTTAGCAACTTTAACGGCGACGAGATGGGTGACGCGGTGTTCCGCGCAGCACGCCTGTTCTGGGACAACCGTGATGCCTGGAACCAGCTGGTCACGCAGGCCATGAGCCAGGACTTTAGCTGGACGCGCTCTGCCGACAAGTATCTGGACCTGTACTTCTTTATGCATCCGGAGATCGAGAGGCCGGCGGCGGTTGTCGACGAGCCCGTGGTTGTGGCTGAGCCCGAGCCCAAGGCCGAGCCGGTTGTTGAGGCGCCCGCTGCTGTTGAGGAGCCCAAGGCTGAGGAGAAGCCGGTTGAGGCAGCTCCCGAGGCTGAGGCTAAGCCGGCTGCGAAGCCTGCCGCCAAGAAGACTACGACGCGCAAGACAACGGCCAAGAAGGCTACGACGACCAAGGCCGCTGCCACCAAGACAGCCGCAGCAAAGAAGACTGCTCCCAAGGCAACGACGACGCGCAAGCGCACGACCGCCGCTGCCAAGAAGGCCGCCGCCGAGGCTAAGCCTGCGGCAAAGGCTCCGGCCAAGACCGATGCCAAGAAGTCGACCGCGACCGCCAAGAAGGCTACGGCCGCAAAGTCGACGACGACCAAGGCTGCCGCTACGAAGGCCGCCGCGAAGACGACCACGAAAGCAGCCACGACCAAGGCAGCCGCAAAGCCGGCCCTCAAAGTCGAGGAGACGCCCGCCGAGTCCAAGGCCGAAGCAACCGTCGAGGCCATGCCGGCCGCCAAGACCACCACGCGAAAGCGCACGACGACGGCCAAGAAGACCACGACCAAGACAGCCGCCCCCAAGGCAGAGGCTAAAGCCGAGGACAAGCCTGCAGTAAAGGCCGAGCCGGCACCGAAGGCCGCTGAGGTCAAGACCGCTCCGAAGGCTACGGCAAAAACCGAGCCCGCCAAGGAGGCCCCGGTCTCCCCTGCCGCTCCGGCCGAGGAAAAGGCCCCGACCAAGAAGACCTCCGTCCGCAAGGCTACGGCCACCCGCAAGCGCCGCTAGCCCGCAGACGATCTAAAACCTAATCAAAACCCTAAACAAGGGGCGCTCCAACCGGGCGCCCCTTCTCTGTAGATAGTTGGTGAAACGATTTTCTAGGACAACCGTTCGCCGATGGTAAACGGATGTTGTTTATACACCCTGTGTACAACAGATATACTTATATTTTGTGCGTAAAGCCCATGGCCCGCAGGCCGTGATTCTATTGAACTGGACCGTACTATGAGATTGATACACAACAGCCGTCTGCCGCAGTTTCGCACTCCGTTTGGCGCTGTGACCACTGGAACTTCCGTTGCACTCTCGGTGATTTTGGAGGATGCCGATCCCAACCAAGCAACACTCACCCTGCGTATCTGGGTCGATGAAGTCGGCGAGACCCTGATCCCGATGGAGCACGAAGGCGATGGCATTTTTACCGGCGAGCTCAAATGCGCTGAACCGTGTCTTGTGTGGTACAGCTTCATATGCAATATCGAAGGTCAGCCCGAGGTTCGCCTGGGCGCGCCCCAGGGCCGCACCGGTGGCGAGGGCGTAACCTACGACTACGCCGAGGTGCCGTCCTTCCAGATTACCGTCTATAAGCACCGCGAAAACCGCCCCACTTGGTACGAGCGAGGCATGGTGTACCAGATCTTCCCCGACCGCTACGCCCGTGACGAGCATTGGCGCGAGCGCACAATGGCCCAACTCGAAAAACCGCGCAAGGGCATTCAGCGCCGGATGGTCGAGGACTGGAACGAGCCGCCCGTGTACGAGCGCGCCGAGGACGGCTCCATCAAGACCTGGGACTTCTACGGCGGATCGCTCAAGGGCATCCAGGAAGACCTGCCCCGCATCGCCGAGATGGGCTTTACGGCCATCTACCTCAACCCCATCTTTGAATCCGCGAGCAACCACCGCTACGACACGGCCGACTACACCAAGATCGACCCGATCCTGGGCACCGAGCAGGACTTTACCGAGCTGTGCCAAGCAGCCGAGAAGCTGGGCATCTCCATCATCCTGGACGGCGTCTTCAACCACACGGGCGACGACTCGATCTATTTCAACCGCTACGGCAACTACCCGGGCGTGGGTGCCTGGCAGAGCGAGGATTCGCCGTGGCGCGATGCGTTTACCTTCCACGAGGACGGCTCGTACGACTGCTGGTGGGGCGTGGGCAACATGCCGGCCATCAACGAGAAGTCCGAGCTGGTGCGCGAGAGGCTCTTGGGCAAGGACGGCGTGATCCGCAAATGGCTGCGCGCCGGTGCCCATGGTTGGCGCCTGGACGTCGCCGACGAGCTTTCCGACGACTTCCTGGCCGAGATCAAAAAGGCCGTACTTGTCGAAAAGCCCGATGCACTGTTGCTCGGCGAAGTCTGGGAAGACGCCTCCAACAAGATTAGCTACGGCCATCTGCGCCGCTACCTGCAGGGCTCCGAGCTGGACTCTGCTATGGATTACCCCTTCCGCGACATGGTCATCGGCTTTTTGATGGGCTACAAGAACGCCTACGAAGCCGCCGAGGATATCGAGACCCTGCGCGAGAACTACCCGAGTGAGGCATTGTCCTGCGCGCTCAATCTGCTTTCGAGCCATGACCGTCCGCGCATCATCTCGGTGCTCGGCGGCGGCCCCGACGAGTCGCAGCTACCCGAGTGCGAGCGCAGCAAATGGCGCCTGGACGAGAACTCGATGGGACTGGCCAAGAGCCGTTTTTGGCTCGCCACGCTCATGCAGATGACCTTCCCCGGCGTACCTTCGATCTACTACGGCGACGAGTACGGCCTGGAGGGCCTGACCGATCCGGGCAACCGCCGCACCCTGCCGACCAAGGACCAACTGCACGACTTCGACACGCTGGCTATTGTCAAGAACGCCTCCGCCGTACGCCGCGCACTGCCATTTATGATCGACGGCGAGATCAAGGCCTTCGCGCTCAACGACGAGGTGCTGGCATACAACCGCACGGGCAAGGATGGCGAGTCCGCGACGGTTATCATCAACCGCAGCCTGCGCAATTCGCACCGCGTGACGATTCCGGCGCTCGGAGAATGCGCGAGTGACGTGATCAGCGGTCACGAGTGCGAAATCCACAACGGTACGGTCACGCTTGACCTGTATCCGCTGGGCTCGTCGATCATCTATCACCATGCCGAGCAGCGCCTGCAGGAGCCGCTCGATCACGGCGCGGGCGTCGTGTGCCATATCACCTCGGTGCCCACCGACGACGGCAAGCCCGGCACAATCGGCGCACCCACGCGTCGCTTTATCGACCATCTGGCCGCTATGGGTATGCGCTACTGGCAGGTCCTGCCTGTCAACCCGACAGACTTCTTCCGCTCCCCTTACGCGGGGCCTTCAGCCTTTGCGGGCAATATTGACCTGCTGCCCGATAGCCAAGAGGAACTTGCGGACGACTTTGAGGCTTGGAAGGCCCGTGGCGGCGAAGATGCAGACCCGCTCTACACGGCGTTTAAGCATCGCAACGCCGATTGGCTCGAGAAGTATTGCGTCTACATGGCCGTCAAGAAGTACTTTGAAGGCGAATCGCGTCACGATTGGCCGGCAGATGTCGCGCGCTACAACGAGCATCTGATTGACGACACGCGTTTCCACGACGAGGCAGAGCTGCAGGCGTACATGCAGTACCGCTTTGACCTGGCCTGGTGCGAGCTCATGAACTACGCGCACAAGAAAGGCATCGAGGTCATCGGCGATATTCCCATGTATGTCTCGGACGATTCGGCAGATGCGTGGAGCGAACCCGAGAACTTCTGGCTGTCCGATACCGGCAAGGCGATTGAGATTTCGGGCGCTCCGCCCGACAATTTTGCGCCCGAGGGCCAGGTGTGGGGCAACCCCACCTTCCGCTGGGACCGCATGAAGGAGAACGGCTACCGCTGGTGGATGGACCGCCTGCGTCGCGCGTTCTCGCTCTACGACCGCGTGCGCCTGGACCACTTCCTGGGATTCCACAGCTACTTTAGCATTCCCGCAGGTAAGGCCTGCGCCGACGGCCGCTGGCTGGCGGGTCCTGGCAAGGATCTGTTCCAGACTGCCTATGACGAGCTGGGGCCGCTCAACTTTATCGCCGAGGACCTGGGCTACCTGACGCCCGGAGTTCGCGCCATGGCTTCGACCTGCGGCTTCCCCGGTATGGACGTGCTGGAGTTTAGCGATTACGACGTCCGCTGCGGCGTGCATCCCACACCGGGCAAGATTCTGTACACCTCGACGCACGACACGTCGACGCTCGCCGGTTGGTGCACGCGCTCTTTTGCGGGCGGCGACGAGCCGAGCGGTGTTGAGGTGGCGGCCAAGCTGATGGGCGACGCGCTAGCAAGCGACGCTCCCCTGGTGATGATGCCGCTGCAGGATATCCTGGGGCTTGGCGACGACGCGCGCATGAACGTGCCGGGCGTGGCCACGGGCAACTGGACGTGGCAGGCCGATGAGGCCGATATTGAGGCAGCTGAGGATAAAACTGCACAGCTCCTGCGCAACACCCATAGATTCTGGGGCGAAGCGTGATAAAACCCCCGATATAGGGTACAGTTACAAACGTTTGAATTTATGCGGGCAGAGCGATCTGCCCGCTTTGTGCTGAAAAGGAAGTATTATGGCGCGCTACGATTACAAGTGCTCGAGCTGCGGCAACGTGTTTGAGGTTGAGCATCCCATGTCCGAGAACCCCGAGGTCGTGTGCCCGAGCTGCGGTGCCCCGGCGGCCAAGACGTTCTCGGCCAGCGGCATCAAGTTTGAAGGCAGCGGCTTCTACAACACCGACCAGCGCAGCGGCGGCTCCAGCACCACCGCCACCAGCGGCTGCTGCGCCAACTGCCCGCATAACCACTAGTGACAAACGGTCCCGCCACCCAGGTTTCGTTATGAGTTGCGGTGAAATAGTTCCTGAATCAGCCCATCCAACGGCCAAACAGGAACTATTTCACCGCAACTTTTCTTTAGATCGGATATCGAGCTGATGCTAAGTTTGCAACATTTCAAAACTCTGCCGGATTACGGGGCTGAATTGACAACCTCTATCCATTCCGGTAATTTGCAAATTTCAACAAGCCATCTACCTGCGATTTTATTTAGGCCATTTTTGCTGTGGTCAGACATCACCAATCTAGCCCCGTAATCCGCCCTACTTTTGATAACAGCAAGCATGAAACGGGGCTATTTTCCCACTCTTTACCGCTATTGCGATCTCCGCTCGCAGGACATCCTGAGTTGCGGTGAAATAAGGACTATTTGGCGGGTAGATGCCGCTATTCAATCCCTATTTCACCGCAACTTAGTAGTTACTTGTGGATCAGGCGGGCGCAGAAGTGGCCGTCGTAGGAGTCGGCGTTTACCGGCACGCTTTGGAAGAGGCCTTGATCGTTCTGGCGTACGGTTACGAGCTTCTTGGCCTGGTCGAACTCGGGAAGCTGCAGAATCTGGGCTTCGGAGAGCGGCGCCACGGTAAAGCCGGCGCCCTCGGGAGAAGCCAGGAAGGCATCCACGACCTCCGTGTTCTCCTCATCAAAAACCGAGCAGGTGGCATAGATAAGCTCACCGCCGGCAGCCACGCGCGCAGCTGCCTCCTTGAGCATCGTCAGCTGCAGCTTGGGCAGCTCAGTCGTAACGTCGTTCTCGGTCAGACGCCAGGGAATCTCGGGGTGACGACGCATGGTGCCGGTGCCAGAGCACGGCGCATCGATAAACACCGTGTCGAACAGGGCAGGCTCGCCAAGCATGGCATCAAACGACGTAAGCACCTCATTGAGCTCGCAGGCATCGCCCGAGACCGTACGTACACCCGCAATACCCGCCTTATGCAGGCGCGCGAGATTCTGATCGCACTTGCGATCGTGCAGATCGAGCGCGGTATGCTGATGCTCGTACCCGGCTCGCTTGGCCTGGCACATCATCACATAGGTCTTGGTGCCGCGGCCGGCACCAATCTCCAAGCAACGCCCGGGACGTGTCGCCGCAGTAGCGATAAGCTGAGCGTTGAGGTCCGAGGCAACGGCAGCGGCGCGTTCAAACACGCCGGACGCAACCGTAACCTGAGCATCGACCGGAGCATGGCAGCCCGGGAAGACAGACGCAACGAGCTGCGAGATATACGGGTCGGCCTTGGTCGCAAACGCATTCTCGTGCAGTGCAAGCGGCGCGGGGGCCAGATTATCGGCAAAGTTGAGCGCGCCCTCGGGCGTATCGAACGAGGCCATAATACGAGCGCACAGCCAACGAGGAAGACCCATCAAACGCGAAAGGCGAACCAAACGGCGCTCGGACTCATCCACGTCAGATGCCGTGGCAAAATCCTCCACGTTGTCCGCAACCTTGTGCAGCACCGCGTTAGCCAGGCCCGCGGCAGACTTAGCACCGCTGCGCACCAGCTCAACACCCTGGCTCACGGCAACGCGGCCCGGCGTATGTAGATAGAGCATCTCGAAGGCCGAGATGCGAAGCGCCATGCGAACGCGCGGCGCGACCTTTTTGGGCTTATCCAAAAACTGATCGAGCAACTCATCCAAAATACCCTGCGTGGCGGCAACACCGAGCGCCAAACGAGCGGCAAAAGCGGAATCGCGCTGGTCAATGGCCTTGGCGGAAGCGCGGGACGAGAGCACGTCGCGCGCATACATACCGCGGCGATCGGCCTCCATCAACACATCGAGCGCAAGCTTGCGCGCGGGAGACAACTTGCTCATGACAGTACACCCCACCTAAGTTCGGCACCCTGCAGTCCGGCAGCCCAGGCAGAAGCAGCCATGGCACGCTTGCCATCGGGCTTAACCTCGAGCAGTTCAACCGCGCCATCGGAAAGGCCTAGGTAAACACGCTTACTCTTGACGGCAACAGCGCCCTCGCCAAGCGACACATCAGCCGGCGCAGCATCGAGCACGCGAACCGACTTACCGGCAATCACACAACGAGCGGGCGCGGTGTCGGACGAGGCAAGCACATGGCGCACGCAATCGAGCGCCGCCATCTGCGGATCAAGACGCATCTCCTGCTTAGAAATCTTGGCAGCATGCGTGACGAGGGACTCATCCTGCTCGGTCCAAACAGCCGAGCCATCGGCAAGCGAGGGAAGCGTATCGGCAAGCAGTTTGCCGCCAAGCTCGGCAAGCTCCATGGTCAACGCCTCAGCGTGCTTACCGGCAACCGACGTGGAAGCCTGGGCACAATAAGCACCAGTATCCACGCCATGCCCGATGCGCATGATAGAAACACCGGCAACCTCGTCACCAGCAAGAATGGCACGCTGAATGGGAGCAGCGCCACGCCAACGAGGCAGCAGCGAAGCATGAACATTCACAATACCAAGCGGCGCCATATGAAGAGCCTCATCGGGCAAAATGCAACCATAAGCAGCCACACAGAAAATGTCAGCCTGGGCAGCTTGGAGAGCCTCAACAACCTCGGCCGTCATACGATTGGCCTCAACGACCGGCAACCCCAGCTCAAGCGCCTTGGCCTTAACAGGAGACGGCTCAAGCTTCTTACCACGCCCACGAACAGCATCAGGACGAGTAATGACAAGCGCAATCTCATTGCCAGCCTCAACAAGCGAAGTCAGCGAAGGCACAGCAAAATCAGGCGTACCCATAAACACAATACGCATAAAGAACGTCTCCCCTCAACCAAAGCCGAGACGGCTACAAATAACAGCGGAAAGCCAAGTACCCAGCCCATCCGCAATAACATTTCAACAAGAACAAATATACCCAAAACCAAAGAAAGAGCCGCAATAAAAGCAGCTCTCTCAACAAAGGCATTATCAGCGAAGACGCCTTTCCCTGGCTTGACGGCACCCGGGAGAGACGAGCACGAAAACGCAGTCCCCTTCCGCCGCAGGGCTTAGGTTATTGCTCCACGCGCAGTTCCGCACGAGCCGAAGAGCACTTAATGTGCTCTTCGTGCGAGCAGGACTGTTTGAGCATGGAGCAAAACCTAAGCCCTGCGGCGGAAGGGGACGGTGGGACCTACTCCGTCTCGCCCGGTCGAGCGCCGCGGGCCAGGGCGTCCTGGTACTCCTTGACTGCCTTGAGCCTCTGCATCGGCTTCAATCGCTCGAACATGGTGTTGCCGTGCAGGTGATCGATCTCGTGCTGCAGGCACACGCAGAACAGGTCACCCGAGGCCTCGTAGCGAATCAGGTTGGCATCCAGGTCGTACGCCTCGACGACGACATGATCGGGACGCTCGATCTCGCAGCTAATGCCAGGAATGGAAAGGCAACCCTCGCTAAAGGGCACCAGATGGTCACTCTGCTCAACAATGACGGGATTGATAAGCACGTACGGGTCGTAGTCGTTCTTGTCGCTATAGTCGCAGTCGATGGTGACGAGCTGAATGAGCTCGCCGATCTGCGGGGCAGCCAGGCCGCAACCGCCGTTCTCGAACATCATCTTCTTCATCTTCTCGGCAAGCGCCTCGATCGCCGGGGTGATCTCCTCGATGACGGCGCACTCCTGGCGCAGACGAGGGTCGGGCGACAGTACGATTCCGTTGGCTTCCATGGCCATCCTTTCGAGTTGTTACATCAAATCATAGGCGTCGACGTCAACACTCACGCTCACGCCGCGCACGGAGCCCACCTCTTTGAGGCAGGCGTCGATATCATCAGAGACATGGTACCCCACGGGCGACTTCACAAGCAGATGGAAGCGGTAACGGTCCTTGGCTCTCTCGATTACACACGAAGCCGGGCCCAGCACCTGCGGCGCAGCACTCCCCGCCCGTAAAAAGTCGGGCGCGGCGGCATGCCAGCGTCGCTTAAGAAGCTTTGCAATGCGCCCGATGTAGTCCTGCGCGTCGTCTCGGTTTGCCGACCACACCAAGATGTTGACCAGGCGAACAAACGGCGGGTACAGCGCGTCGCGGCGCTGGTCCAGGTCGTAGTCGGTAAAGATCGAACGGTCGTGCTCAGCGACGGCGCGAATGACCGGATCCTCGGGCAGATACGTCTGGATGATCACCTCGCCGGGACGATCGCCGCGCCCGGCACGGCCCGCCACCTGTTCCAGCAGGTCGTAGGCGCGCTCCCCTGCGCGGAAGTCCGGCAGCTTGAGAGCGAAGTCGGCATTGACCACGCCCACGAGCGT
The DNA here is from genome assembly GCA_963614405.1 of Oscillospiraceae bacterium. Lineage (GTDB taxonomy): Bacteria > Actinomycetota > Coriobacteriia > Coriobacteriales > Coriobacteriaceae > Collinsella. The sequence continues at coordinate 9,422 of CAVEDI010000007.1, forward strand.
GACCTCAGGAAAATCGAGACCCTTTGCGATCATTTGGGTGCCCAGCAACACGGCACAATCCGCCGCATCGAACTGCTCGAGCAGCTTTTTGTGCGCATCCTTGCCGCGCGTGGAATCGGCATCCATGCGAATAATGGCGACATCCTCGGGAAGCATCTGATGTAGTGCGTCCTCGATCTGCTGCGTTCCCAGACCCATTTTTGCCAGGTAGCGACTGCCACATTTGGGGCATCGGCTCGTGGGCGCGGGATAGGGCTGCACGCGCCAAAACGAACCGCAGGTGTGACATTGCAGCGTGTGCGTGCGCTCGTGATATGTAAGCGCGGTGGAGCAGTGATTGCAGGTGGGGACGCATCCGCACTCGCGGCACATCAAGAACGGCGCAAAGCCACGGCGGTTGTGCAACAGCACGGCCTTCTCGCGGCGCTCGACCACACGCTCCAAGCCCTCCATCAAGGGTTTTGAGAACATGCAGCGGCTGCCATGCGAGAACTCGCGGCGCAGGTCGGCAATGCGGACAGTCGGCAGCACGGCGTGTCCCGGGCGCTCGGGCATCTCGACGCGCGTCCAGGTGGCACCGTTATACATGCCACGGCGGCAGCGGTCGAGGGCCTCGGCCGAGGGCGTGGCGGAGCCCAACACAAGCGGGCAGCGGTAACGCCGCGCCATCTCTGCCGCCACCTCGCGCGCGTGGTAGCGCGGACTGGAACCCTGCTTGTAACTGGTCTCATGCTCCTCGTCGATGATGATGAGGCCCAAGTCGCTGAGCGGGCAAAAGAGCGCCGAGCGGGCGCCCACGACCACGCGAGCGGCACCGCTGGCGACCATATCCCACTGGTCCAGGCGCTCGCCAGCCGAAAGGCGGGAATGGAACACGGCGACCGTCTCGCCAAAGCGCGAGCGGAAGCGGCCGACGGTCTGGGCCGTCAGCGAGATTTCGGGCACAAGCACGCACGCCGAGCGACCGGCCGCGAGCACGCGCTCGATGGCGGAGAGATAAACCTCGGTTTTGCCGGAGCCGGTGACGCCGTCGACCAGCACCACGTCGCCATGAGCGTCCAGACGGGCGCGCTCAATCTGCGCGAGCGCCTGCTGCTGACCGTTGGTGAGTGCGACCGGTGCCTTGCCGCTTGCAGAGGAGAGCGTGGTCTGTTCATTGCAGCCACGCCACGCACGGCGCTCCTCCACCACCACGACGCCGCGTTTTTCGAGCGCCTTGATGGTAGCCGACATGCTGTTATAGAGCAGGTTGAGGTCACGCGTCGTGACCGGGCCGCACCGCAGTGCCTCGATGAGCTGGCGCTGGCGGACCGCGGTCTTGGGCGGCGTATAGTCAAAGCCCTCGGGCGTGAGCATGACCCAGCGGTTTTGGATGGGTTTAACGGCGGGGCGCTCAACCGTCCACACGCCGTCGTCGCCCTTGACCACGCGCGGGCTTCCACCCGGGGGCAAAAACAGGCGCAGGCACTCGGAAAGCGTCGCGACATACTCGCGGCTCATCCAGCGCGCGATACGGGCAGCCTCGGCGGTAAAGAGCGGTTTGCTGAGGATGGCTTCGACGGCTTTAATGCGCGCGGGGTCGAGCGCGCTGTTGCCCTGCAGATCGCCCAGTTCGGGCGCAATGTCGACGATGTAGCCTGCGGCAGCACGGTTGCCAAAATGGACCAGGACCGTGGATCCGATCTGCGCGTCGCTAGCAAGGGGTTGAGGAATGCCATAGGCAAACGGCTCGGACAGCGCACGCGTCGGGATGTCGAGAACCACGCTCGCATAGGCGGCGATGGGCTCAGGTGCAGGCTTAGGCTGAGCCGAGGCAGCGGCAGACACTGGCTTCACCGGAACCTCCTCCGGTTCCGGCGAACCAAACAGCGACAGTTGCTCGGCCACGGCTCCAGCACCTCCTATCCCATACGTCTACAGAAACAAGAGCCCCGCTCGGGTGAACGGGGCTCGGATACATGCGTTTACACGGCTGCTACAGCGCCATCGTGCGGGCGCGGTCGATGCGCGCCAGGCAGTCGTCGCGGCCGACGAGCGCCATGGTCTCGCCCAGTGGAGGGCTCACCATGTTGCCGCAGACGGCGACGCGCACGGCCTGGAACACCACGCGCTTCTTAAGGTCCATCTGCTCGGGCAGCGGCTCAAGCGCGGCGTCGATGTTCGCGGCGGTCCACTCGGTGACACCCTCGAGCGCGGCCTTGGCGGCGTCCAGGATGGCACCCATGCCTTCCTTGGCTAGGCCCTTGTTAACGGACTTCTCGTCATACTCGAGCGTCTCGGCCGTGGCAAAGATGGGAGCGGCGACGGTCACGGCGTCGGTCGGCATCTTAGTGCGCGGCTTGACGATAGCGGCAAGCGCGTCGATCCAGTCCTCGCCGTACTCGACGTTGCCCTCGATGAGGCCCGCCTCGTGCAGCTCGGGGACCATGATCTCGTCGGCAAACTGGGCGTCGGACATGCCGTTGATGTACTCGGCATTGACCCAGTCGAGCTTCTTGGGGTCGAAGGTCGCCGGGTTCTTGGAGATGCGGTCGAGCGAAAACTTGCTGGCCAGGACATCACGCGGAATGATCGTAGTCTCGCCGTCGAGCGACCAGCCGAGCAACGCCAGGTAGTTGACAAAGGCGTCGGACAGGTAGCCGGCGTCGCGGTACTCCTCCACCGAGGTGGCGCCGTGGCGCTTGGAGAGCTTCTTGCCGTCGGCGCCCAGGATCATGGAGATGTGGGCGAACGTAGGCACGGGAGCGCCGAGGGCCTCGTACACCATGACCTGACGCGGGGTGTTGGACAGGTGGTCGTCGCCACGGATGACATGGGTGATCTTCATCATGGCGTCGTCGACGACGGTCGCAAAGTTATACGTGGGCGTGCCGTCAGAGCGGAAGATGACAAAGTCGTCGAGCTCCTTGGCATCGAAGGTCACCTCGCCGTGGACGGCATCGTGGATAACGACGTCGCCGCGGTCCTCGGGCACCTTGATGCGAAGGACGTAGGACTCGCCGGCCTCGATGCGACGGCGGGCCTCCTCGGGATCAAGATTGCGACAACGGCGCTGATAGCCCTGGAAGGGGTCCTTGCGCTCCTGCGCGGCCTTGCGGTCGGCGTCGAGCTGCTCCTTGGTGCAGAAGCAGGGATAGGCCTTGCCCTCGTCCCAAAGCTTCTGGGCGGCCTGCTTGTACAGGTCCAGGCGCTCGGTCTGGGCGTAGGGGCCAAAATCGCCGCCCACCTCGGGACCCTCGTCCCAGTCCAGGCCCAGCCAACGCATGGCGCGCAGGATGATCTGCGTGTTCTCGTCGGTAGAGCGGGTGGGGTCGGTGTCGTCGATGCGCAGGATGAACGTGCCGCCGTTAGCACGGGCGAAAGCCCAGTTATAGATAGCGGTGCGGGCGCCGCCAATGTGCAGCTTGCCCGTCGGTGAGGGTGCAAAGCGGACGCGAACGTCTGATGCCATGGAAATCTCCTCGATTGCAGGATGGATGTCTAACCGTACCAGTATAAAGCATCAAAGCTGCCTCCGCACAAAGGGCACCGACCCAATCATTGGGGACAGACTTAAATGACCAGTCGTTGGAGACGTTCTTAGTTTAAGGCTGGTCATTTATGTCTGTCCCCAATGAGTAGGTGCGGAAAGGGTGTGAATGTTTGATTTACGCGCTATGATGTGCCCTTGCATAGAGAGCCCGGCGGAATGGTAACGGTCGCCGGGACACGTATTTGAAAGGACTATCATGTCAGAAGAACTTCGTTCCATTCCACCTCAACACGGGTCCTTTGTCTTTACGTCGGAGTCGGTGACCGAAGGTCATCCCGATAAGATCGCCGACCAGATCAGCGACGCCGTCCTCGACGCAATCCTCGCCAAAGAAATAGAGCTGCAGGAGCAGGGCTACATCGCCCCCAACGGCGTGCCTGCCAACGTGGAGAACGTCCGCTGCGCCTGCGAGACCCTCGTGACCACCGGCACCGTCATCGTCGCCGGCGAGATTCGCACCCAGGCCTACGTCGACGTACAGGAAATCGCCCGCGGCGTTATCCGCCGCATTGGTTACAACCGCGCCAAGTTCGGTTTTGACTGCGATACCTGCGGCGTCATGAGCCTCATCCACGAGCAGTCCCCCGATATCGCCCAGGGCGTCGACGAGTCGTTTGAGACCCAGACCGGCGCCACCACCGACCCGATCGACCTGATCGGCGCCGGCGACCAGGGCATGATGTTCGGTTATGCCTCCAACGAGACCAAGACCCTCATGCCCATGCCACACTACCTGGCAAGCCGCCTGGCCGAGCGCCTGGCCGCCGTGCGTCACGACGGTACCCTCGCCTATCTGCGTCCCGACGGCAAGACCCAGGTCACCGTGCGCTACGAGGAAGGCAAGCCCGTCGAGGTCACGACCATCGTCATCTCCACGCAGCACGCCGCCGAGATCGAGGACATGGGCAAGATCAAGGCCGACCTCATCGAGCACGTCATCACCCCGGTCATGGCCGCCGAGAACATGCCGTGGGACAACGCGGACATCTACGTGAACCCCACCGGTCGCTTTGTCGTGGGCGGCCCCATGGGCGACACGGGCCTCACCGGCCGCAAGATCATCGTCGACACCTACGGCGGCTACGGCCGTCACGGCGGCGGTGCCTTTAGCGGAAAGGACTGCACCAAGGTTGACCGCTCCGCCGCGTATGCCGCGCGCTGGGTCGCCAAGAACGTGGTCGCCGCCGGTCTGGCCGACCGCTGCGAGGTCGAGCTTGCCTACGCCATCGGCGTTTCCAAGCCCCTCTCAATCATGGTCGACACCTTCGGTACCGCGAATGTTGCCGAGGACAAGATCGTCGAGGCCGTAGAGAAGACGTTCGACCTGCGCCCGGGCGCAATCATCCGCGACCTGGACCTACGCCGCCCCATCTACGAAAAGACTGCAGCCTACGGTCACTTCGGCCGAGAAGACGCCGACTTCACCTGGGAAAAAACCGACCGAGTCGAAGAACTCAAAGCAGCCTGCGGCCTGTAAGCCAACGGCAAAAGCTGCAGCCAAGAAACAACGCACCAAAAGAAGTACCGGCTCCAACTGGTACTTCTTTTTTATTTAAAGGTGGTGAAGATGATCCGACCTGGGACATGGAATAGGTCATAGGCCCATAAATTTCGCAGCAGAGCGACTCCAACCATGTATCCTAAGTTCCGAGGGCTTTAGTATTTGGTCGATCGCGAGTTCCGCACGAGCCGGAGGCCACTTAATGTGGCCTCCGTGCGAGCAGGACTGTCCGAGCAGGCGACCAAATACTAAAGCCCTCGGAACGGCGGGACAGAGTATGCCCCACCCCTCGGGACGACGGGATAGATAAGGAGCACCCATGGCAGGCAAGCCGCAAACACTAGCAACGACCTCGGCATTCGAGATCTTGGGGCCCGTCATGGTCGGCCCCAGCTCATCGCACACCGCCGGCGCCCTGCGCTGCGCCCAAGTTGCCGCCAGCCTGCTGGAAGGCCGCATAACCAAAGTCACCTTTGGCCTATGGAACTCCTTTGCGCGCACCTACCGCGGCCACGGCACCGACCGTGCGCTCGTCGCGGGCATCCTAGGCCTTGATACCGATGACGAGAACATCAAGCAGGCCTTCGACCTCGCGCACGAGCAGGGCCTCGAATATCACTTTGACATCAAGGGCGACGACGCCTCCATCCACCCCAACACCGTCGACATCGACATGGTCGACGACACGGGCGCCACGGCACAGGTCCGCGGCGAGAGCCTGGGCGGCGGCAAGATGCGTATCAGCCGCATTAACGGCGTCGGCGTCGACATCTCGGGCATGTACTCCACGCTCTTCGTGGCACACAAGGACGTCCCCGGTGTACTCGCCGCGCTCACCAACCTGCTCGCCTACGCACACGTGAACATCGCCTTCTGCCGCACCTACCGCACCGAGGTGGGCGGCCAGGCCTACTCCGTCTTTGAGACCGACGGCGCGCCCGACGACACCGTCGTCCCCATGCTGCGCAAGCTCGACAATGTCGATTACGCAACGCTTATCGAGCTCCCTGGTTCTGCCTCGTCGCTCTCCCCCGGCGTCTCGGCCAAGGAAATCTTCGACGACGGCGAGCAGCTGCTCGATGCGTGCGAGGAACTGGGGCTCAGCATCGGCGCCGTCATGGCCGTTCGCGAGGCGCGTCTGACCGGCGAGGCCCACGCCGTCGCTGCCATGCGCCGCGTGCTCGACGTCATGCGCGAGGAGACCATGGCTCCCATCGCCAATCCGCAACGCTCGCTCGGCGGGCTTATCGGCGGCGAGGCCAAGCTCGTCGAAGCAACCCGCTGCAACGATTTGAGTGCAAGCCTGATGGGCGCCGTCCAGACCGACGCCGTTGCCCGCGCCATGGCCGTGCTCGAGCGCTCCGCTACCATGGGCGTGATTGTCGCCGCCCCCACGGCAGGCTCCGCGGGGGTTGTGCCCGGCTGCGTGCTGGCGCTCGCCGATCGCCTGCAGCTCGACGACGAG
>CAVEDI010000008.1:0-6681 GCA_963614405.1 Oscillospiraceae bacterium
GCTTGCGACCCAGCCCGCCGCGGCGCACGTCGCGCGCCAGGTAGATCGACGTCTCGACCGACCAGTCGTATGCCTCGCGGCTGTTGAGCGAACTCACATAGGCATAGCCTACCGGACGCCCGTCCAGCTCCATCACCAGATACGGATAGCGCTTGAGTGTACGCTCGATGCGCCCGGCGAACTCCTCAACGCTCGGCACCTCGTATTCGCAGGTAATCGCCGTCTGGCGCACATACGGCTCATAGATGGCAAGCAACGCCGGCGCATCATCGGGCGTCGCCAGACGAATCGTCGGCTCGGACATCTCGGTCATACAACCCTTCTCCCTCAAAAACAAAGGCCGCCTTGCGCCAAACCCAGCGCAAGGCGGCCCCTCGTCATTACATCAGGCTACAGAACCGCCGCCAACGCGTCGATATCCTCCTGCGTCGTGGCCCAGCTGGTGCAAAAGCGCACCACCGTGTGGGCCTCGTCGTACTTTTCCCAGTACTCGATCGCCGCATGCTCGCGAATGCGCGCCATGTCCTCGTTGGGCAGAATCACGAACTGCTGGTTTGTGGGCGTCTCCAAAAAGAACCGGTAGCCGTGCTCGTGCAGCACGCGACGAAGCGCCTGAGCGGTTTCGATCGCCTGACGGCCAATCTCAAAATACAGGCCATCGGTAAAGAGCGCCTCAAACTGCACGCCCGTCAGACGGCCCTTGGCCAACAGCGCGCCGTGCTGCTTAATACGCGGAATGGGATGCGCCGGGGCGTGCATGCCGCAAAACACCACAGCCTCGCCGCAGAGCGCGCCGCACTTGGTGCCGCCGATGTAGAACACGTCACACAGTTGCGCCAGCTCGGGCAGGGTAATGTCGCACTCATCGGCCGCCAACGCATAGGCCAGACGGGCGCCATCCACAAACAGCGGAATCTCGCGCTTCTGGCACACTGCGTGAATCGCCGCGAGCTCGGCCTTGGAGTACAGCGTGCCGTACTCGGTCGATAGACTCACGTACACGGCGCCCGGGAACACCGTGTGCTCGTAGCTCTCGTTTTCATAGAACACCTGGATATAGTTCTCGAGGTCCTCGGCGTGCATCTTGCCCTCGTAGCCGGGGATGGTGAGTACCTTGTGGCCGCCAAACTCGATGGCGCCCGCCTCGTGGCAGGCGACGTGGCCAGTCTCGGCAGCAACGACGCCCTCGTACGGCGCGAGCAGCATGTCGATCACCGTCGCGTTGGCCTGCGTGCCGCCCACCAGAAAAAACACGTCGGCATCGGGGGCCTGGCAGGCCTCGCGGATAAGCTGCTTGGCACGCTCGGTGTGCGCATCGGCACCGTAGCCGGGCTGCGGCTCCATATTGGTGTCGACGAGCGCCTGCAGCACTGCCGGGTGTGCGCCGTGGGAATAATCGTTGTTGAACGCGAGCATGGCAATCCTCTCTTACCGGGTATCGGCCAGATGATTCAAACGGAGCTATTGTACGCCGTTGGGATAGGCAATGCGCGCGGCGAGACACTCAAGCGCCAGCACCAGGGCAAAGCCGCAGCTCACGTCGCTCAAAAAGTGTGCGCCGATCACGATGCGGCCAAACGCGACGAGCGCCGCGACCACAGCCGCCGTCCAAAAGACCACCCGGCGACGCGAAGGTTTTTCCTTAAAAGCCGCCGCGGGAAGCCCGGCGAGCATAAGGCCGATCGCCGCATGCGCCGTGTGTCCACTCGCGAACGACTTAAAGCCGTCCTTGATTACGCCGGCCGCAATATAGCTCCACTTGTCGGGGTTGCCAATCACCCACCACGGCTGAAAATTGAGCCCCGGCGTGACCTCGATCACGCGCATGCGCGGACGCGACCACAGCGGCTTAACAATGACGTTGAGAATAATGGCCTGAGCGACCCACACGGCAAGCACCATCAGCGCCCAGCGCGTGAGTTCGTCGGGCTCGGTCGTGCGCGTGAGGCGATAGACGATAAGGTTGGCAGCGATGACCAGCACAAACGTCAGCACCAACTGAACGGCAATGAGTTTACCGCCAACCCGCAGGGACGAAACGATCTCGTAGCCGGCCAAGCCAACGTTGACGAGGATGCCGAGCCCGGCGAGCCATTTGCTCCCCCTGGAGTCGGGACGCATCGCGCGTACGAGCATAACGCCCGCGACGCTCGCCGTCAGCTCGAACGGCAGCTCGCCGGCGGCCTCGATAAAGCGGCCGTACATGCTGCCGACGTTGAACAGCGCGCTCGAGATCTGATAATCGAAGAAACTGCCCACGCCCAGACAAAGGCACAGGACAACCGCGATAATGGCGACATCTTTCTTATAGATGTATCCGAACATGCTTTCCTTTCGGTCGGGCGAAGGGCGGTCAACCTGCAATGTGGGTGAGACGAAGATGGCTTTGTCCCGTAAATACCCTTACAGGTTGAGCATAAGTAAGCGAAAACGTTCCATTTGTGGCAAGGTGGTCCGAAGGAGGAGGGAAGCGTACTTGCGTACGCGACCGACGAGTGAGGGTCAGATTGCCCAAATGGAGCGTTTGCAGCGTCGACCCGCTAGTCGTCGTCGCTAGCACCCAGCTGTTGCAGCAGCATGAGCGCCGCGGCCACAGGGCCGGTGCCGTCGTTGGCGTCGAGACCGCGACCCAGGCCGCTGCCCGCACCGGCGCCTGCCTTGTAGGGTACCGACAGCTTGCGGCTCTTGGGGAAGTTCACCGCGCCATAGCGGGTCTTAAGCTCAAAGGCCACCTTCTTGGGCACGTCGACGCCCAAAAACGTGATGCGGCCGCCACTGAGCGTGACGCTTTCGAGCCCCAGGCGCTCGCCGCGAATGCGGATTCGTGCGCGATTGAACAGGTTGAGTCCCGCCAACGGCAGCTCGCCATGCGCGGCCTCGGTCTCTTCCTGCACCTCGTCGATACTCTCAAGGTCCTCGGCCGCTGCGATCTTACGGTACACGAGCACGCGCTGATCCACCGCCGGCAGGTACTCCTCGGACAAGAAGTAGTCGGCCGGCAGGTTAATACCCACGCTCGCCGCCTCCACGCCGGCGTCGTCATCGCCGCGCGCCTCAGCCACGGCCTGGCCCAGCATCTGCGTAAACAGGTCAAAGCCCACGCTCGACAGGTTGCCGTGCTGCTCGGCTCCCATAAGCGAGCCGGCACCGCGAATCTCCAGGTCGCGCATGGCGATGCGCATGCCGCTGCCCAGGTCCTGGAACTCGGACAGTGCGGTCAGGCGCGCCGTCGCCTCCTCGGTGAGAGGCAGCTCGCCGGGGAACATAAAGTACGCGTAGGCCTGCGTGGCAGAACGGCCCACACGGCCCTTGAGCTGGTAAAGCTGTGCCAGACCCAGGCGCTGCGAGTCCTCGATGATCAGCGTGTTGGCGGTCGCGTTGTCGATGCCGCTCTCCACGATGGTCGTGGCGATGAGCACATCGATCTTTTTGGTCGCGAACTCGATCATCACGTCCTCGACCTCGCGCGGGCTCATCTTGCCGTGCGCCACGCCCACACGCGCCTCGGGCGCGGCCTCGTGCACGCGCGCCACGGCGTCATCGATGGTCTTGACACGGTTGGACACGTAGTACACCTGGCCGCCGCGACCCACCTCCAGGCGAATCGCCGCGCTCACCACGTCGGGGTCGTACTCCCCCACGTGCACGATCACGGGGCGGCGCCCGGTCGGCGGCGTGGTGATCAGGCTCATGTCGCGCACGCCGCTCGTGGCCATCTGCATGGTTCGCGGAATCGGCGTTGCCGAAAGCGTGAGCACGTCAATCTGCTCGCGCAGGTTCTTGAGCTGCTCCTTGTGCTGCACGCCAAAGCGCTGCTCCTCGTCGATGATCACCAGGCCCAGGTTCTTGGGGTTCACATCGGCCGAAAGCAGGCGGTGCGTGCCGATGAGCACATCGATCGTGCCCTCGGCAAACGCCTTGAGCGCGCGCTTCTGCTGCGCCGGCGTGCGGAAGCGACTGAGCACCTCGACCTCAAGGCCAAACGGGGCAAAGCGCTCAAAGAAGGTCTCGTAGTGCTGCTGGGCCAGAATGGTTGTGGGGCAGAGCACCATGACCTGACGGCCGGAGTCCACGCACTTAAACGCCGCGCGCAGGGCAACCTCGGTCTTGCCGAAACCCACGTCGCCGCACAGCAGGCGGTCCATAGGCTTGGGCGCCTCCATGTCGGCCTTGATGTCGGCGATAGCCTCCAGCTGGTCACGCGTCTCGTCGTAGGGGAAGCTCTCCTCCATCTCGATCTGCTCGGGCGTATCGGGCGGACAGGCGATACCGGTAATCGACGAGCGGCGTGTATACAGGTCGACCAGGTCAAACGCCAGCTTTTTGGCGTTCTTGCGTGCCTTGTTGGTGGCACGCATCCAGTCGGCGGTATTGAGCCTGGTCAGGCGCGGCTTGTCGCCGTCGGGGCCAACATAGCGCGTGATGCGGTCGACCTGCTCGAGCGGCACGTAGAGCTTGTCGCCATCGGCATATTCCAGCAAAAAGTAGTCGCGCTCCTTGCCGCCCACTTCCTGGCGCGCGATCTCGCTAAAGAGCGCGATGCCGTGGGTGGCGTGCACCACGTAGTCGCCCGGCTTAAACGGGAACGTGATCTGCGTAATGTCCACCTTGCGGCGGCTGCGCGCGCGGTTGGCATCCATGCGGGCATTGAGGTCGGCGATCGAGAACACGGCCAAATTGGCGTCGGGCACCACCACGCCCTGCGGCAGGGCAGCGTCCACAAAGGTCACGCGCCCGCGCGAGATGGTGGGCACGGCAGCGCCGGCGGCAGCCTGCGCGGCGCCCGCCTCGAGCGAGCGGGCGTTGAGCGCGTCGGCCTTACGCTCGCGAATGGAAGCATGGGCCTCCTGGCGTGCGGCACGATCGGCAGAATCCGCCGCCGCCACGCGCACACGGTCGCCGATAACACCAGCGTTTTCGGGGGCGGACGTCAGCGACTCCTCAAAGGTAATGCCCTCGTCGCCAAAGGTAAGCTCCATCGACTCGCGCGCACCGCGGTCGGGAATGGCAAACACGCAGGCGTAGCGCTTGCCCACGACTTCCTGAATGCGCGTCATAAAGCGATTGTCCGAGCCCGCAATGGCCGGCTGCTCAATCTTGAGCTCCGCCGTCACCGCGCCGCCGGCACGGATCAGGCTCACGTAGTTCAGGCGCTGCTGGGCACCAAAATCGAGCTGCTGGGCACGTACATACAGGCCATCCAGCCGGTCAATCCCTGCCTCGCCAGCACGCGCCTCGATATCCTCGTAGGCACGCAGGCAATCGTCGAACAGCGAGCGCGGCTCGGACAGCACCACGAGCGCCTTGCCGCTCACGTGCGCCAGCGGGCTCACGGTCTGGCCGTACATTACCGGCAAAAAGCGGTCGAGCTCGGGTGTGACGATGCGTGCATCCACCATCTCGAGCAATGCGGCCAGCTTGCTGTCGTCCTGGCTGGCGCGATAGAGCGCCACATGCATGTTGTGGACGGCCTCGTCGGTAAGCGCCAGCTCACGGCAGGGGAAGATCTCGATGCTGTCTTCGTTACCGATGGTCTGCCCCGTTGAGCTCACCATGCGACGGATGCGGTCGATCTCGTCGCCAAAGAACTCAATGCGCACGGGCGCTTTTTCCTGCGCGGAAAACACCTCGACGGTGTCGCCGTGCACGCGGAACAGACCGGGCGCGTCGGCGGCGCCGGCATTGGTGTAGCCCATGCCCACTAGGCGCTGCGGCACCTCATCAAAAGGAATCTCCTCGCCCACCGCAAAGGTCGTGGACTCCCAATAGCGGCTCTCGACCGGCGGCACACAACGCAGCAGCGCGCGAGCCGAGGCGACCATGACGCAATTGTCTCCGCGCACGATGCGTCCCAGTGCCTCGCAGCGCTGCGCCACCACGGCATCGTCGGGCGCCTGCTCGCGCCACGGATAGTCCTTGCGCTCGGGAAAACGGCACACGTGCGCTAGGCCCACGTAGGCGGCAAGGCTGCGCGCGGCGCGATCGGCCGCATCCTCGCCACTCACAATGTAGACCGTGGGACGCGGGCGGCGCGCAAACTGGGCGGCCGCCATAAGTGTGCGGCCCGACTGCGACACAGCCAGCGTCACGTCCTCGCCGGCATCGAGTCCGGCCTCGACGGTCTGCAGCGCCTCGGCAGTGTAGAGCTGCGCGGCTATACGGTGAATGAGCATGCTGTTCCTCCGGCATTGCAACGCCAAAAGCCCGCCGGGGCAAGCTCGGCGGGTCGTACGTCAAATACATTGTCTGTCATGGTAGCGCATGGAGAGGACTCCGGCTCAAGGGCAGACCCAGCCCCGCAAAAAACGCCAGACGAAGATGTGTTCCGCCCTACCCCGCTACACGCACGCTGGGGCACAAATCTGCCAGCGGGCACTCGTCACACTTGGGTTTGCGGGCGTCGCAGATCTCGCGACCGAAGGTGATCCACTGATGGTTGACCGACTCCCAATACTCGTGCGGCAAAATCTTGAGCAGATCCTGCTCGGTCTTGAGCGGCTCCTTGGCATGCGTCTTGGGACTCAGCATCAGGCGGTGCGCAATGCGGTTGACGTGCGTGTCCACCGCAATGCCCTCCACGATGCCATACCCCACGTTGAGCACGATGTTCGCCGTCTTGCGTCCCACGCCCGGCAGCTTCACGAGTTCCTTCATGTCGGCCGGCACCTCGCCGCCATAGTC
>CAVEDI010000009.1:0-4387 GCA_963614405.1 Oscillospiraceae bacterium
CTGCGGGAACGGCCTATCCGCTCAATGTGTTCGGCTGAGATCGGAAATCAACCTTACATTGTGGAATTCGGGGGCTTTGTCGTATCCATTTCAAAAGAGCCTGCTGCCGCGATTTGGCTGTCGCATAATGCAAGGCCATTGCGGTATCGAGCTATGGAAAGACGCCTGCGGAATTGTCCTACCGATAAGCGGACAAGCCTCCAGCTGGTGCCTCCGCAGTGGTAAGGTAAGCCGAATTGTTTCCAGGCTGTTTCGGGGGAGTGGAATGAGCAAAGAGTGTGTCGAGCAGGTCGAAGGCGCAGAGGCTTCGGTGCCGATGACCGATATATCGAACATTGATGTGCCCGAGGGCACCGACGAGCTCAGCCGCAACACCCGTCGCGCATGGCGCGACCGCCTGAACAGCGCTTCGTCGCGCAAGATGATCACGGGCGTTTTGGCTACGCTGGTGGGCGGTTCGTTTTGGGGCTTCTCGGGCACCAGCGCGAGCTTTCTGTTCGATACCTACCACGTCGACACCTTGTGGCTTATGAGCGTGCGTCAGATTCTCGCCGGTCTACTCTTTATGGCTGTGGTTGTTACGCGCGACCGCGAGCGCCTGATTAAGCTCTGGACCACACCCGCCGATCGCAAGCAGCTGCTGCTCTTTACCGCCTTTGGCTTGCTGTTCAACCAGTTTTGCTATCTTTCGGCCGTGCGCCTGACGAACGCCGGAACCGCGACGGTGCTCCAGTGCCTGCAGCTCGTTATCATCATGGGCTACGCCTGCGTGACCGATCGCCGCATGCCGCGTACTCGCGAAGTCATCGGCATTGGCCTGGCTCTGGGTGGAACCTTTTTAATCGCTACCGGCGGCGACCCCACCAGCCTGAATATCTCGCCGCTTGGCCTGACATCAGGTCTTATGTGTGCGGTCAGCGCCGCGTGTATGGCGGTGATTCCCGCCAAGATCCTGCCCGAATACGGTAGCCCCATCGTCACGGGCTCGGCAATACTCACGGCGGGCGTGGTCTCATGTGTCTTCGTGCAGCCCTGGGCGCATATGCCGGCGCTCGATGCCGCCGGCGTCGAGGCGCTCGCGGTGTTCGTGGTTATCGGCTCGTTTTTTGCTTACATGCTCTATATGCAGGGCGTTAAGGACATCGGCTCGGTGCGTGCGAGCCTCATCGGAACTGTGGAGCCGGTTTCGGCGACCATCACCAGCGCCGTTATGCTGGGCACGGTGTTTTTGCCGACCGACCTTATCGGCTTTGCCATGATCATCGTGATGATGTTCCTCACGGTGTAGCTGGCGCCGTCGCCAAGACGGAAAAGGTGTTGTGCCGCATTTTCGCCAATTGATGTCCGTGTCTGGAGTTTAGCTGTCGATGCTCAAAATGCCATAAACTAGTAACGTTATGGACTTTTTCATTGCGACTCAATTGCGAGGATTTCTTTATGGCTGGTAATCACTTTAAGGGCAGCGATAGCGGTCGCCCTGCAGTTCCGCCGCGTCCGAACGGGGCTGGTAAGGCCGGCACGCCGGGCGGCGCTGGACAGGGCGGTTCCGGTAAGCGCATGTCCCCGGGCGAGACAGCGATGTTTACCGCTCTGTACGAGCAGTCTCAAAAGGCAAAAAAGACCGGCCGTGCAAGAGGGAATGTCTTTGCGGGCGGTGCAACCTCCACGTCGCAGCCGAGCGGGGCTCCTTCGGTACCCGCGAACAACGCAGGTGCTGCCAACGCCGCGAATGCCGCCGGCAACGTTAATGCCGGCAAGGCCGCCAACAATACTCCCTCTGCCGGTGGCGCGGGGCTTACGGGTAACCTTGGCACGATTTACACCGGCGCCTCCGAGACTGGCACGTTCGCCCGCCTGGATGATAGCGGTGCCGAGTTTGCGGGCTCGGGTTCCAAGGAAGATTATTACGATTTTGGCTTGAACTACGGTAGCGACGCTTCGTCGAGTTCGACCTCTGACGGTCTGGTCCGTCATCGCCATCACAAGGGCGAGCGCAAAAAGCGTCACACCGGCGCCATTATTGCCGCTGTAGTCGCGGTGCTTCTCGTTGCGCTTGGCGCAAGCGGCTTTATGCTGCTTAACTCGGCAAAGACCGTAAAGAGCGAAGCGAAGGAGGCTGTCGAGATCGTCGGTGGCCTTAAGGACAAGGTCACGTCGGGCGATTTTTCGACGCTGCCTGACGACGCGAAGAAGATCGATGAACTCTGCGACAGCATGAAGGCGGAGACTTCGAGCCCGCTGTGGACGGCGGCTTCGTTTATCCCGGTGTATGGCAGTGACATCAACGCAGCCCGCACCATGATTGATGCCCTGTCCGATGTCTCGAGCAACGCGCTGGTTCCCATGGCCGACAACCTTTCGCAGGCCACGCCCGGCAAGCTGTTCCAGGACGGCATGATTAACGTGTCCGCGCTGCAGGCGGTCGCCGATTCGCTTTCCAGCAGCTCAAAGGTGTTCAAGAGCGCCAACGAGAAGGTCCAGGGCATTGGCGATACTCATATTTCCCAGGTGACCGAGCTGGTCGATAAGGCCAAGGACGGCTTTGCCACCCTCAACGGTGCGGTCGACGCGGCGGAGAAGGTCGCCCCCGTCCTTCCCCAGATGCTCGGCGCCAACGGCCAGACGCGCAACTACCTTATGTACGCCATGAACAACGTCGAGATTCGTGCTTGCGGCGGCTTTGGCGGTTCGCAGGGCCTGATTTCGGTCACTGACGGCCAGATGTCGATTGGCGAGTTTGTTCCCCGCATTGGACTCAGCGAGGATGAGGCAGTCGAGAGCGTCGACGAAGAGGATGAGGCGCTGTTCGGCAACCACAGTAACCTGTACAACTCGGGCAATACCTATTCGCCTGATTGGCCCCGCAACTCGCAGCGTGTCGCCGCGCTGTGGAAGTCCCAGTATGGACAGGACGTTGATGGCGTCATCGGTATCGACCCGGTGTTCCTGCAGTATCTGCTGGGCCTGGTCGGTAATGTCTCGCTGCCCGACGGAACGGTTGTCGACGGCACCAACGCCGCAAAGGTCCTCATGCACGATGTGTACTGGAACTATCCGGTCGAGGAGTCGGACGGCATCTTTGCATCCGTCGCCAGCGCTGCCTTCGACAAGATCCTTGGCGGTATCGGCGATGTCGATGTTGCGAAGCTTGTCAGCGCCGTTGAGCGCGGTGCCGAAGAGGGCCGCCTGATCGCGTGGATGAGAAACGATGATGAGCAGAATGCCATCAAAGAGACGGGCATTGACGCTTCGCTGCCCGATCCGGATGACCCGAGCGCCGATCCTGTTGCCGGCGTTTACTTTAACAACCTGAGCTTCTCCAAGCTCGACTGGTACCTGAACGCCGATACGCAGATTGGTCAGGGCGTGAAGAACGGTGACGGCACGTGCTCCTATCGCATCACCGTTACCCTGACGAACATCATGACGCAGGAGGAGGCTGGCAAGCTGCCCGACTACGTTGCGGCGAGCGCACCCGATGCCGCGCGTGACGACGAGCGTCTGAATGTCTCGTTGTTTGCCCCGACGGGCGGCAACATTACTGATCTGACCGTCGAGGGCACCCAGTTTGGTCTTGGCGCCGCTACGTGGCATGGAATCCCCTTCTATTCGGGCACAGTTGACCTGCATGCTGGCGAGACGACGACGATCACGTATACGCTGACCACGTCGGCCGAGGCGGGGGACAAGCCGCTTACGCTGCGTCAGACTCCTACATGCCAGGCGGCTCGCGACAGCGCGTCGGCGTAGGGTTTTTCTGGTAGCGCAGATAATCGAGTACCATTTTGGGGCGGACAGGCAATCTGTTCGCCCCTATTTTGTAAGGAGAGCGCATGAAGTACTTTGGCACCGACGGCTTTCGTGGTGAGGCCAACGTTGGGCTGACGGTAGAGCACGCTTATAAGATTGGCCGTTTTGTGGGCTGGTATTACGGCGCCAACCGCGAGCGCAAGGCACGCGTGATCGTGGGCAAGGACACGCGTCGCTCGAGTTATATGTTCGAGGCGGCGCTGGTGAGCGGCCTGGTCGCGAGCGGTGCGGACGCCTATATGCTGCACGTGATCCCCACGCCGGGCGTAGCGCATCAGACTGTGGAAGGCTGCTTCGATTGCGGCATCATGATCAGCGCGAGCCACAACCCGTTTTGCGATAACGGCATTAAGCTCGTCAACAGCGACGGCTTTAAGATGGACGAGGACGTGCTGGAGCTCATTGAGGACTACATCGATGGCAAGAGCGAGGTGCCGCTGGCAACGGGCAACCACATCGGCGCCACGGTGGACTACATGCAGGGTCGCAACCGCTACATTGCTTCGCTCATCGCCAGCGCGAACTTTTCGCTGCAGGGCGTCAAGATCGGCATCGATTGCGCCAACGGCTCGGCATC
>CAVEDI010000010.1:0-2218 GCA_963614405.1 Oscillospiraceae bacterium
CCCTCGCCGTCAAACTTGACCTTGATGGTACCCTTCGACGTCTCGATAACGGCGCACTCGTCGCCGGCAAGCTGATACTCGGGCGTGTAGAGCTCTTTCTTAAACCCAAACATGTGGTTCCTTCCTCGTGCGTTTAAAGCATATTTGTACGAATTGTAGCAATAAGCATGCGCTTACATCAATTGCGCACGTAGGTTATGCCGACTATGGCGAACTAATTTTAGGAACGCTGCTGCGGCTTCCAGGAGCCCACGTTGGCGTCGTACTGATTCAGCGCGCTGTTGCCGCCCTGTGCGATGGGCGCCAGGATCTCGCTTTGGTGGGAACTCATCGACTCGCCATCGGGAATGGCCAGCGAGATATCCCAGCTCTGGCAGATCACGTCGACGCGCTCATACATCCACTCGGCAAGCTGCTTTAAGTGGGCGATGTCATCCGCATAGACCGTATCGTCCTGATACTTAAGGTTGTTGAGCTCATCTTGCGTCTTTTTGATCTGGTCGCGCAGGGCGTAGGCACTCTGCGACAGCTCCTGACGGGTGGACAGCGGCGATCGGAGATAGCCGTTGTTAAAGGAATCGATGACCTCGCCGATCTGGTCCTCGTCACCGTAGGACACGATGGTCTGATACAGACCGTCGAGTCTGGTATAGAGCTGATCATCGGTGAGCACGGTTTCTTCCTGGACCACCTCGGCAGAATCGTCCTGCTTGGTATCGTCCTCAGTCGCCTCGCCCTTTTGGCGCGTGGGGAAGGTCGTCTGCGCGGCCTGGCCAAACTGGTCGTAGAAGCCAGGCATGACACCCATGGGATCGGTTGTCACGAACCAATAGGCACCGCCGCAAACGACGGCAAGGACCGCGATGACGATGAGCGGCTTGGGGATATGACGCTTGTGCTTGTGATAGGCGTCCTCGTCGGGATGCACCTTGCGCTTGGGTTTTTGAGCATCGTCATGCAGGGAAACGGGCGTGGGAATATCGACCTTGGGGATAGCGAAATCCTTATCGAAAGCCGGCAGCACGCAGGTCTCGTTAGGATCGGCGGCGTCCGAAAGCACCGCAGCGGCAGAGGCCGGCGCATGAGGCACCTCGGTATCGATCTGCTCTTGCGTTAGGCGCGGAAAGCCCGCCGTGCGGCCCGCTGCCAGGTCGGATGCGGCCGCGTCCTCGGAGAGGATGCCCGGAGCGGGGCGTCCGCATTTGGGGCACGTACGATCATGCGGAGAAAGACGGGCACCGCAGCCCTCACAGAACACGAACTCGGTGTGCTCGGGACCATCGCCCGGACCCACATAGGCGTTGCAGTAGGGGCAGAACGAGGCGCCGTCCTCGATAGTCTTAAGGCAATGCGGGCAGATCACGGCATCCTCTTTTCGAAGCAATTCAAACAATCGAGGTTAGAGCATAACATCGCCACGGCCCCACAGGAGCAAGGCATCAATTCAACATCGCCAGGGCGCGTAGTTCGTAGTTACTTCTTCTTTTTGCTTGGCATCGAGACTTTGATGCCTTGGGCGGACTTGGTCACACGAGAGCGCTTGGCTCCGGCACCCTTCTTTTTCTTGGGCTGGGCCTGGGCCACGCCCTCGAGCGCGCGGGCCTCGGCCTCGCGAGCGGTGCGATCTTCGCGGCGTTGCGCCATGTCGGCGGCGACGCGCTTGGCAAAACGCTCGGCCGTCGAACCCGTCGAGCTCACCTTGCCGCCTCCGCGACCCAGGCGGACGCGTACACCGCGGCCAAAACCAGTTGCGGCATGACGACGACGCGGCTTGAGCGAATCCATCATCGTGGCGAGCTTAAAGAACACCGAGCAGGTAAAGACCACGATCACAGCCAAGATAACCATCTGGCCCATCGACAGGTTGGCAATAGACAGCAGCTCCGGGAATCCGATAACGCCCACCAAGATGCCGGCGACTACAAACACAAAGAGCACCACACGCAAGGGCGTGAGAGGCTGCGAGATGCGCCAGATCAGGCTGACGCTCGCCGCGCACGACGTAAGCAGGCACATCGTAGACAGCGTGAGCTGGCTAAAGCCAAACACGCGCGCCACAAAGATATCGAGCGCCACAGCCAAAATGACCGCAATCGACGCCGGCAGTGCACGCTTGAGTACGTTGCTCAAAAACGCACCCTTCACGCGAGCATTGTTGGGCTCCAGGCCCAACACAAAGCCCGGCGCGCCGATGCAGAAGAAGTTGATGAGTGTCATC
>CAVEDI010000011.1:0-12186 GCA_963614405.1 Oscillospiraceae bacterium
AGATCGCCGACGAGCTCGATCTTCCGCTCGAGTTTGAGGATGAGCGTCTGTCCTCGCAAGAGGCCAAGCGTATCCTGCGTGAGCAGGGACTCAACGAAAAGCAGATGAGGGGCAAGATTGACATGATTGCCGCCAGCCTGTTCTTGCAGACATGGCTCGATCGCAAAAACGAGGAGGTCTCGCATGTCTAGCGCTTCCGATCCGCGCCAGCCGAATCGTACACGACAGCCTGCGTCGCGCCCTGTGCCGTCCGGCCAGCGTCCGGTGCAGCTGACCCCGCGCGCGGCCCAACCTGTCGCACGTCCGGCGCAGCCCTCCTCCCGTCCCGCGCAGCGTCCGGGCCAGCAGCCTGCTAGTCGTCCTGTCCAGCAGTCCGCCGCCCGGGCGGCCCAGTCCGCAGGCGGTGCCCGCTTTAAGCAGCAGGCACCCACCCAGCGCGCGCAGGCCCCTCAATCGCACGCGCATCACGCTCATGGCACGCATGGCGTGGCTCCGGCCGCGCCTTCGAGCTATAACACGCATGCTCGGCGCGGCGCCCAAAAGAAAAGCTCGCCGGTGCCTATGATTATCGGCACTGTGGTTGCGGTGGTCGTTCTCGCTGTTATCGCCTTCTTCGCCGTGCCGGCCGTCAAGGGCTTGTTGGGCGGGGAGGACGCAAGCGTCACCGCTGGCCAGCAGGTTACCGTTACGATTCCCGATGGCGCCTCGGGCGACACGATTGCCTCGATTCTTTCCGAGAACCATATAGTCGAGAATCCCAAGGATTACTACGCGGCGGTCAAAAAGCTCAACGCGGACATGTCGCTTCAACCTGGCAAGTACTCGTTCACGACGCTGATGGATGCGACCAAGGTCGTTCAGCAGCTTATTGAGGGACCCAATGCCGGCTCCGATGCGTTGACGGTCCCCGAGGGCCTGACGGTCGACCAGATTGCCGACCGTGTGGCCCAGGCGTACGGCAGCATCTCCAAAAATGACTTCCTCAACCAGGCGAAGGCCAGCAATTATGTGAACGACTATCCGTTCCTTAAAGGCGCTGCGAATGATTCGCTCGAGGGTTTCCTGTTCCCCAAGACCTATTCGCTGGGCAAGAAACCGAGCGCCGATGACGTCATTCGCGCAATGCTCGATCAATTCAACACCGAGTACAAGTCGCTCGATTTTGCCGGTTGCGAGGCCAAGATCAAAGAGCGCTACGGCGTGGGGATGTCCGATTACGACATCATCAATCTCGCTTCCATCGTTGAGCGCGAGGGCCTCAACGCCGAGCAGCGTGCGCATGTCGCCTCGGTGTTCTACAACCGTCTTGCCGGCAAGCTCGACGGTTTGCGCTACCTCAATAGCGATGCGACTATGATGTATGTTACCGGCGGCGAAGTTACCGCCGCTGACCTGCAGAGCGATAGTCCCTACAACACCTATAAGCATGAAGGGCTACCGCCCACGCCCATCTGCTCTCCGTCGCTCGAGGCACTCAAGGCAACCCTTGAGCCTACCGACTCCGATGACCTGTATTTCTACATTACGCAGGATGAGGAGTATTTCTCTCAGACCTACGAAGAGCATCAACAGTCTTGGAATTAAACATGAGGATTTTCAGCCCCAAACGATATGTTGCCTCGGTCGATCGCATCGACCTCGATACCCTTTGGGCCGACGGCAAGCGCGCCATTTTGCTCGACCGCGATAACACCCTGGTGCCGCGTGATACCGAGCAGGTTCCCGCTGCGGTCTCCGCTTGGCTCGAGGCCGCCCATGCCAAGGGCTTTAAGCTGTGCATGGTGTCCAACAACTGGCATCGCGACCAGGTCATGAGCTCCGCACGCGAGCTGGGTCTCGAGGCCATCAGCCATGCCATGAAGCCCGCGCCGTTTGCTCTCAAGGCCGGACTTAAGCGCCTGGGTGCCACGGCCGATGAGGCCGTGCTGATCGGTGACCAGCTGTACACGGACGTGTGGAGCGGCAACTTTGCCGGCGTCGATACGATTTTGGTAAAGCCGCAGGCAACGCAGGACCTGTGGTATACGCAGATCTTCCGTATTTTTGAGCGCCGGGCCCTGCGCGACCTTCCCTGCGAGGAATAGGTTTCGTCATGTCCCAGCACACCAAGCACGGCTGCGACCATATCTTCTTTATCGGGTTTTTGGGTGCGGGCAAATCGACGCTAGCGCGCAACGTGGGCACCATGTTCAAGCGTCGGTTTATCGATACCGACCGCCTGGTCGTGCGTCGTTGCGGAAAATCGGTAACCGAGATTTTTGAGACCGAGGGCGAGGAGCGTTTTCGCGAGCTCGAGACTTCGGCGCTTCGTTCGCTCCAAAGCGAGCGCAGCCTGCTGGTTTCGTGCGGGGGCGGCATTGTCGAGACGCCGGTCAATATCGAGCTCATGCACCAGATGGGTACTTGCGTGTACCTCGAGGGTGACTTTGAGGACTCGATGCGCCAGATCCGCCGCTCCGACACGCGTCCTGATTTCCGCTCGCCTGAGCATGCGGCCCGCCTGTTTGAGCATCGACGTCCGCTGTATCGCCAAGCGGCCGATATTACCCTCGATATTCGCAATAAGTCCTTTGAGGACGTTTCCTATGTTTGTGCCGAGATGCTTTTGGAGCGTGGACTGCTATGATTCGCCGTCAACTCATCAATTTCCAAAATCGCAGTGTCGATGTTCGCGTTGGGCTTGACGCGTTTAGTGAGCTGTCGCGTATGTTTGCCTCGGCCGTGGGTAAGCCCAAGCGTGCGATGGTTGTCTGGAACAGCGCTGTGTCCGACCGCTTTGGCGAGATCGTTGAGCACGCTCTGGTCGATGCCGGCTTTGCTGTGTCGGAGCTTTCGCTTGAGGTTTCGCCCGCCGGCGCGACCTTGGCTGACGCCGATGCCGTCTTTGGCGGTCTGTCAACCAATGGAATTACCTGCGACGATCTGATTGTCGCCGTCGGTGACGCTTCGATGTGCTCTGGTGTCGCCTGGTGCGCCAATCAGTGGTGTGGACGCACGGAGTGCGCCCTGCTGCCGACGACCTTCGATGCTATGTTCTCGGTCGCCACGACGATGGAACCGCTCGTTGCTTCGGGCGACCACGCGCTGCCCGCCATTGCGGTGCGCCCCGAGCCCGGTCTGGTCGTGTGCAATCTGGACCTTGTTCGCGAGGCCAGCGCCGAGGACCTTAAGCTTGGCTATGCGGTGCTCGTGGGCACCATGCTTTCCAGCAGTAAATCGCGCTGGAATCAGTTCTCCGAGATGGTCCCCGAGATTCTTTCTGGTGAGGAGGTCGCGCTCGTCAATGCCGTGCAGTGGTCCCAGACCGCGCGCAAAGACGTGCTCATGGCCACGAACCCCAGTGCTCGCCATGCGCTTGATTTTGGCAAGACGGGGGAGCGCACCCTTCGCGCCTGCTTGGGCGATGTCGCGGCTCGCGTCCCCGCATATCAGCTCCTTTCCGAGGGCATGCGATTTGAGGCGCGCCTAGCACATGATGCCTGCGACTTCGATATCGACTATGTGTTTGAGGTCGATGACTGCCTGGAGGACTTTGGCATCGAGGAGCTTGCCTTCGACCTGGAGCCCGCCGCCTTTATTTCGGAGTTCCGCAGGCAGCAGTTCGCACGCTCCAATCGCACGATGCTGCCGCTGCCCGCGGCACTCGGCGCCATTCGTCTTAACGCCGTGGACGACGATGTGCTCGAGCGCCATGCACAGGCTTATTTGGCTTCTCGCAAGGAACTTCTCTAACTTTATTGACATCCATCGTCTTTCGTATCATGTTGAGGGACGGGTTTTCAATCGGTTGCGAATCACTTGTGATTCCGCTAATCGTTTGAAGCCCGTCCCGCTTTTTTGAGGACAACAAGAAAGGAATCTGCATGTCTGAGTTTGCTGCCGGTCCTGCCGGTCGTATCGAGCGTGTTCGTGCCCTGATGGCCGAGCGTGGCTACGACGCCATCGTCGTGCGCGACGAGGCCAACCTCCGTTGGCTCACGGGCGTGAAGGGCGTCTTCGACTACACCTTCGAGTTCCCGCACGCCGCGTTTATTACGGCTGACCAGTGCTTGTTCCACACCGACTCGCGCTATCTCAACAGCTTTGAGGAGAACACACCCGCCGGCAGCCCCTGGGTCTACGACATGGACGAGGGCACCATCCCCGGCTGGGTCGCCGACAAGATCGCCGCCAACAAGTGCCGCGTCTGCGCCGTCGAGGATGACATGCAGATTAACTTCTACCAGGGTATCCAGCGTGGTCTGGAGGACCGCTCCGTCGCCTGCATGCTGCCGCTGATGCACGACGACATCCGCAAGATGCGCGCCATCAAGGATGCTGAGGAGATCGAGCTCATGCGCCACGCGCAGTCGATCACCGATGCCGCCTTCCAGCACATGCTCGGCTTTATTAAGCCCGGTATGACCGAGAAGCAGGTCCGCAACGAGCTCGAGAACTTTATGTTTGCCAACGGTGCCGACAGCCTGGCCTTCGGCTCCATCGTCGCGAGCGGTCCCAACACCGCCAACCCGCATGCCGTCCCGAGCGACCGTGTGATCGAGAAGGGCGACTTTGTCCTGATGGATTATGGCGCGGGCTACTGCGACTACCGCTCCGACATGACTCGTACCGTCGTGATGGGCGAGCCCACCCAGGAGCAGCTCGACCTGTACGCGCTCGTGCGCCGCACCCACGAGGAGTGTGTCGCCGCCATCCATCCGGGCGTGGAGGGCAACGACATTTTCAAGCTTTCCAAGAAGATCATCGGCGATGCCGGCTATGGCGATTACTACAACCATGGTTTGGGCCACGGCGTGGGCATCGACATTCATGAGCTGCCCAACTTCAACCGCAGCAAGAACATCATCGAGGTCGGCTCGGTTATCACCATGGAGCCCGGCGTGTACCTGCCCGGTGTGGGCGGCGTGCGCCTGGAGGACTACGGCGTCGTCACCGAGAACGGCTATGAGCCCTTCACCAAGACCCCGCACGACCTGCACGTCATCGACTGCTAAGCCATCCAGTTGGGTTTTTGGAGGCGGGGCGTCCGGATTGATTCGGGCGCCCCGCGTTCTCTTTTTATGCGCTCGCTGCAGCCGCCGTCTGCAAGTGTATAATTTCGCTCGTATGTAATTTGGACGCTTGTGCGTCTCGCCAATAACAAGAAAGGTTGCTATGCCTACTATCTCTACCGCCGACTTCAAGAACGGCCTCGGTCTCCGCATTAAGGACAAGGTCTACACCATCGTCGAGTTCCAGCACGTCAAGCCTGGCAAGGGCGGCGCTTTCGTGCGCTACAAGACCCGCGACATCAAGAGCGGCCGCGTCGTCGAGAACACCTGCAACGCCGGCACCAAGTTCGAGAGCGTCATGCTCACCACCCGTGAGTTCCAGTACCTCTACAACGATGGCGCTGACTACATCTTCATGGACAACGAGTCTTACGAGCAGGTTCCCGTTCCCGAGGACATGGTGGGCGAGAACGCCAAGTGGCTGCGCGAGAACGACACCTGCCAGCTGCTCTTCGCCGACGACGAGCTCATGGGCGTGACTCCGCCGATGTTCATCGAGACCACCATCGTCCAGACCGACCCGGGCTTTAAGGGCGACACCGTCCAGGGTTCCACCAAGCCGGCCACCATCGACACCGGCGCCGTCATCCAGGTTCCCATGTACCTCAACGAGGGTGAGGTCATCAAGGTTGACACCCGCGACGGCAAGTTCGTCTCCCGCGTCTAGCAACCAACTCTTCTAGGAGGACTCATGCCCCAGGAAATCAAGATTGACGGCATCGGCATTTCGCCCGATGTTCTGACCGCCATCGTCTCGCGCGCCGTCACGGATGTCGAGGGCATCGCCTCCGTGGGCGTCAAGGACCTTGCCACCAACCTTGTCTCTATGATGCTTTCGTCCAAGGCCCCGGCTTCCGAGCCGGCGGTCGAGGCCGAGGTCATCGGCGACAAGCTCGCACTTACCGTGCGCGTTGTGGTGTTCTTTGGCTATCCGTTCAAGAAACTCGCCGAGGCCGTTCGCGCCGCCGTGGTCGCCGCCATCGATGCCCAGGTGGGCGTCGAGGTCGAGCGCGTTGACGTTTGCATCGACGGTCTCGTTTTCCCCAAGGAGTAACCTTTGAGCCTTAAGGTTTATCGCGGGCGTACGCTTGCCCGCAGTCAGGCGCTGCAGCTGCTGTTCCAGGCCGAGGCCACGGACAGCCCGCTCGAGCGCGTCCTCGAGGGCGATTTCCTGATCTCGAAGGGTCCCCTCGACCCCTATGCGCTGGAGCTGTGCCGCGGTGCCTACGAGCACATCGACCGCATCGACTGCGCCCTGCGCTCCGTCGCTAAGAACTGGGATCTTATGCGCATGCCCGGTGCCGACCGCAATCTGCTGCGCATCGCCGTCTATGAGATGCGCTTCCTCACCGACGAGGAGGTTTCGGACGCCATCGTAATCAACGAGGCCGTCGAGCTTGCCAAGGCCTATGGCACCGACCAGTCTGCGTCGTTTGTCAACGGCGTGCTGGGCAAGATCGCTCGTAGCGAGGAGCTGCCGGGCGAGGACCTGTATCAGGAGCTGCTGGCCGAGGACCGTGCCCGCGAGGAGGCCCAGGCCGCCGAGGCTGCCGCCAAGGTTGCAGCCGCTCAGGCTGCGGCCGGCGTTCTTGATGAGGACGCCGAGGTCGCCGAGGCCGAGACCGGTACCGTCGAGGAGTAGCCATGCCAGAGGGTTCCGTCCGCAACTTCGACGAGATTTCGGACCGCTTGGACCAGATCATCGCGACCGTTCGCTCCAAGGATACTTCCTTGGAGCGTTCGCTCGATCTGTTTGACGAGGCGATTGAGCTCGGCTCCCGTGCGGTCGACATGGTCGACAAGTTTGAGCTGACGCCTCGCGAGGCGGATAAGCTCGAGCAGGAATACGATGAGGATGCGGCAAACGAATCCAAGGATAGCCAGGCCGCGTCTCCGGATACGAATGGTTGATGGCATTCATGAAACGCGTGCGTCTTGATGACGAACTGATTTCACAGGGCATCTGCGCCGATCGCGCGGATGCCCTTCGCACTCTTATGGCCGGCTTGGTCTCGAGCGGCGGCGAGCGTTTGACCTCGCCGGGCCTTAAGGTGATCCCGGGGCTGCCGCTGCACGTGAAGGGGCGCATTCCCTATGTTGGCCGCGGCGGTCTTAAGCTCGAAGGCGCGCTTGATGCGTTTGGCATCAATCCGACGGGCCTTGCCTGTTTGGATGTGGGCTGCTCTACCGGCGGTTTTACCGATTGCCTGCTCAAGCGTGGAGCTGCGACCGTTGTCTCGGTGGACGTGGGTCGCGCCCAGTTCGATTGGTCGTTGCGTCAGGACGATCGCGTGACGCTGCATGAGCGCACAAATGTGACGCAGCTGCCTGAGCTTGGCTATGCTGGCGCCATCGACCTGGCAGTGTGTGATGTCTCGTTTACCAGCATCGCGAATATTATCGATGCGGTGCTGGCGTGCCTGGCGCCTACGGGTGCATTCTGCACGCTCGTAAAGCCGCAGTTTGAGGCTCCGGCGGCGTTGGTGGGTGAGGGCGGCATTGTGACCGATCCCGCCGTGCGCCGCGATACGCTCGTGGCGGCGGTTGAACTCTTCGCTGCCAAGGGGCTGTTCCCGGTCGATGTGTGCGTGTCACCCATTCATGGTGCCAAGGGCAACGTTGAGTTTTTCCTGTACGGCACGAGATTTGAACCCGGCGACCGCTCGCAAGACGAGCTGCAATCCCAGGTATCGGTTTTGAGCGAGAAAGCTGCAACGCTATGAAGGTCTTTCTGGTTCCCAATTACTACAAGCAAGAGGCGGTCGAGAGCGGCCTGATGCTCGAGCTTTGGCTGACGCGCCAGGGCTATGAGGTGGCATGGGCTGCCGACCAGCGATCCAAGATTCAGAGCACGCCTGATATTGACGGCTCCGATCTGGTCATTACGCTCGGCGGCGACGGTACGTTGCTGCGCGCTGCCCGCATCCTCAACCATCGCGAGATTCCTATCCTCGGTCTTTCCTATGGTCACCTGGGCTTTTTAACTGCTGCGAGCCCCGAGGAGCGCGACATTCTGCAGGTCGTGAGCGACGCCCTTTCCGGCGAGCTGCACGTGAGCCGTCGCGCCACCATCGCCGCGGATATCGTGTCCGTGCGCGAAGACGGTACGAAGGATGTCGTGCGCACCTTCGCCCTCAACGACATGGCGCTTACCCGCGGTCCGCTGTCCGATATGGTCGAGTTCGACATCACGGTGTCGGGCCACCATATCGATCGACTTCGTGGCGACGGCGTGGTCGTGTCCACGGCGACTGGTTCTACGGGGTATGCGCTCAGTGCGGGTGGCCCCATCGTGAGCCCCGACTATACGGGCATGGTCTGCGTGCCCATTGCGCCGCACACCATTCAGGCCCGCGCCTTCTTGACTTCGCCGAGTGATGTCGTCGAAATCTTTATGTCTGATGACCGTCCGAGCGTTCCGGCGATCGCTATCGATGGACAGCTTATTACCTGCGATGGCACCGTTGAGAGCGTGGCGGTGCGCCGCGGGCCCGGAGATGTGCTGCTTCTTGATTACGGTCCCGAGAGTTTCTATAACTCGGTGAGCCGTGTGTTCTACGGAGTGCGTCATGATCGATGAGCTGCAGGTTTCCAACATTGCACTCATTCGCGAGGCGACGTTGGTGCCGAGTGCCGGCTTGACCGTCCTGACCGGTGAGACCGGTGCTGGCAAGACCGCGCTGCTTTCGGCGCTCAAGCTTATTTTGGGTGAGCGCGCGGATTCGTCGACGGTGCGCGAGGGCGAGGCGCTGGCGAGCGTCGAGGCGCGGCTGTTTGACGGCCCGCACGACACGGAAGGCTTCACGGTCCAGCGCAGCCTTTCTGCCGAGGGCCGCAGCCGCGTGAAGATTGACGGCCGCATCGCCAGTGTACGCGAGCTTTCGGAGCGCGTTGGTGTGATGATGGATCTGTGCGGCCAGCACGAGCACCAGCGCTTGCTCGATCCGGCGCATCACGTTGCGATGGTCGATGCATGGGCAGGGCGCCCGGCACTCGAGGCGCTGGATGCGTACCGTGTCTGCTTTAAAGCATCGCGCGCTGCCGCCAAGGAGGTTCGACGTGTCGAAGAGGCCTCGCGTGCGCAGGGGAGCCGCGTCGAGGAGGCGCGCTTTGCCCTCGAGCGCATCGGCGAGGTCGACCCCAAGCCGGGTGAGTATGAGGAACTCGAGGAGCTGCTGCCGCGCTCCGAACATGCCGAGGTACTGGTTGCCACGGCTAACGATGCCCATGCATCGCTTGCCTCTGAAGGGGGAGCGCTCGATGCCGTGAACAGCGCCGTGGCAGAGCTTTCCCGAATGGCTACCGTCGATCGCAAACTCGGCGACATTGCCGATGCACTTTCGGATGCCTGTATCTCCCTTGAGGATTGCGCGAACGAGCTTCGTGCCTATCGCGATGGCATCGCCTTCGACCCGCGCGAGCTCGCTCGCATGCGTGAGCGGTATTCCGACCTCAAGGGTCTGTTGCGTCAGTGGGGTCCCACTATGGACGATGTTTTTGCCATGCGCGATCGCTCGCAAGAGCTGCTGTCCCTGGTTGATGATGGCGATGAACAGATCAAAAAGGCGCGTGAAGCGCTTGGCGCGGCGGAGCGCGAACTGTTTGCTGCCGCCAAGGCGCTTAAGCGCGCTCGCAATACGGCGGCCCCGCGCTTCTGTCACGAGGTTGGCCGCCAGATGGCTCGCTTGGAGATGGGTGGCGCCGAGCTCGTCTGGGAGTCGCGCGATCTTCCCCGTGCTGAGTGGACGCCCGTTGGTCCTTCGAGCTACGAGCTGCTATACCGCAGCGGTGCCGGCTTGACGCCACGTCCCCTGCGCCGCATTGCGTCGGGCGGCGAGCTGAGCCGCGTCATGCTGGCAAGCAAGGTTGTCCTCGGTAACGCGGACGGTGTCGATACGCTGGTATTCGACGAGGTTGATGCTGGTGTCGGTGGTTCCACTGCGCGTGCGCTCGCGGGCGTGCTGGCAGATCTTGCCGCTACGCATCAGGTGATTGTCGTAACCCACTTGGCGCAGGTCGCCGTCATGGCTGACAAGCATTATGTTGTCAGCAAGGAACCGGGCGATGTTCCCCAGACTCATTTGGACGAGGTAACCGGCGAAGTGCGTACCGCCGAGATCGCCCGCATGTTGAGCGGCGATCAGTCCGAGGCAAGCTTGGCTCACGCCAAGCAGATGCTTGCGGAGGCGCGTGCCTAGGCCGAGTCGCCACACGCATGTCCAACCCGGCCGCCACGAAACGGGTCCATCTACTACGTTTGGTAGGGCATCGGCAACCACGCCAAGAATTGCAAAAAGAAAACCGCAGGTAGAACGCCTGCGGTTTTCTCTATTTTGGGTGTATGGTTGGCGGTTGCGGTTAAAACGTAGTAGATGGGCGGGTTTCGTGGCGAGGGGCGTCTATCGGCTCCCCAATTTACCTACTCAACGACCTTATCCGGCTGGATGAGCTCCTCGTAGTAGCTGATATGCTCACGCGCGTCTTCGATCTCGGGCAACAGGAAGTTGTAGATGACTTCGATGATCATCGTGGCGCTGATTTTGGAGAACGCAAAGTCGCCCGTGGTGAGCAGCGCCTCGTGGTTTACGGTGTTAAAGGTGTAGTCTGCCAAACGAGCAAGCGGAGACTTGCTGTCGCTGCTGATGACGACTACGGTGGCACCACAGCCGCGAGCCGCTTTTGCCATGCGATTCAGTCGGCGCGATTTGCCAGAGTTTGAGATAAGCACGATGACGTCACCCGGGCGTAACGTGAGCGCAAAGCCGATTGATGTCTCGCTAATGGTGCTCGCCATGCAGCGCAGGCCCAGCTGAGAAAATTTAAACGTCGCATCGAGCGCGACCGCGTTCGTATTGCCCACAGCCGCAAACTCAATAACCCCTGCATGCTTAAGGGCATGCACAACAGCCGCCAGCGTATCGTGGTCGATCCCGTCGATGGTCGCATTAAGCTCACTCACCTTGGCGGCGAGGATATTTTTTAGGCTCTGCTCCATGTTGTCGAGCGAGACCTCGTCGGTCAGTCCCTCGTTGCGCTGACTCTCTAAGTCGCGAGCCAACGAAAACTGAAAGCTGCGGAAACTGCCAAAACCCAGCTTGCGGCAGAAGCGCGAAACTGTCGCCTCGGACGTGGCGGCGGCTCGTGAGAGCTGGGCGGCCGTCAGGCGCGGCGCCTCGGACTGGTGCTCCAATATATAGTCGACAATGCGCTGCTCGGAATCGCTGTACCCTTTGTGCGTGCTAATAAGGGAGAGCGCGCTCTTGCTGCTATCGGTCATGGATGGCTCCTGGTTGGCATTGAAAATCGGACTCGTTTTTCAATGCCATAGTATACGGGCATTTTCAATTACAAGATACACCTTGCCGTTTCAAGTGTTGATGGTAAACTTTCACTTACCGTTTACGGTTATGAAAGAACCTTTCACCGGAGAATTGCGTCTTGTCTCTTCTCACACTGACGGTAGGTTGGTATCTTTCAAATGTGGAAAAACGCGCATGGAAGCGCGTGTAGGGGAGCGCCCGCGGGCGCTGTACTCAAGAAGGAGGGACACATGGCTAAGTTTGACATCATCGCCGCCACCGGTTGCCCGACCGGTATCGCGCACACCTTCATGGCGAAGGAGGCGCTGGAGAAGGCAGCTGCCGAGCGCGGTCTGACCATTAAGGTCGAGACTCATGGCCAGGTCGGTGTCGAGAACGAGCTCACCAAGAGTGAGATCGCTGGTGCCAAGGCCGTCGTCGTCGCAGCCGACAAGGATGTCCAGGCGGAGCGTTTCGCCGGTAAGCCCATGGTTTCCGTTGGTGTTTCCAAGGCCCTGTCCGTCGAGGCTGCCGGCAAGCTGATCGACCGCGCTCTCGCCGCCAAGGGCGACGACACGGTTGCGGCTGCTGCCGATGTCGAGGATGAGGTTGAGGAGAAGGAATCCATCGGCCACATCATCTATAAGCACCTTATGAACGGCGTCAGCCACATGCTGGTCTTCGTCGTTGCTGGTGGTGTTCTGACCGCCGTTTCGTTCCTGTGGGGCATCACGTCCTTCGATTCGACGGCTGCCGACTACAACAGCTTCGCCGCTATGCTCAAGATCATCGGCGGCATTGCCATGAACCTCATGGTTCCCGTGCTTTCCGCCTAC
>CAVEDI010000012.1:0-4069 GCA_963614405.1 Oscillospiraceae bacterium
AGTCCCTTGCGGCGTAGTTCTTATTTAAGCCGTCCAGGTTTTGGGGTGCAGTTCACAATACGTCCTAGGCGGCCTTTTTGGCGCACATCAGCGACCGTAAGAGATATCGGAGCACAACGCCCGTTGCCGCTCCACAGCAGTCGATCATCACATCGGTGATCATGCCGGCGCGTCCCGGCACAAAGAGCTGAATCGTTTCGTCGATCGAGGGAATCAGCAGCAGGAACACCGCCGTGGGCAGCAGCACGTCAAAGGTGCGCCGGCCCTCAAAATCAAAGGCGTGCGTTGCCAAGATGCCGAGCACCATATACTCGGTAAAATGTGCGCACTTGCGAACAACAAAGTTGGTCACCCATTCATATGGAAGTCCCACGCCGTGCAGGAAACCGCGGATAGCTTCCATGACCGTCAGGCTCAGCGAGCCCGACCCCGAGCCGGGAACCAGCGAATTACCCCAGATCAAGAGCGCCATCAGGCAGGTTACAACCGCCCATTTTCGATTGATCTTAACCATGCAGAAGTTATGCCTCCGCGCGGAGCGGCGCGAAGCTGGCGGTACCGCCCTCGATAACGCTCAGATAGGCACGGCCCGTACGCTTGGCGGTAGAGGACTGCAGGCGCTCGATCTCTTCCTCGAGGATCTGATTGACGCGCTCGTGACGACGATTTTCCATAATGCCGGCGGCAATAGCCTCGGCCCGCTCGATGCCCTCGCGTGAGATACGGGCAGTATCCTCGGGGAAAACAGCGCTGTGACGGCCGACATAGGCGGGGGCAGCAGGCTGAGGGGCAGCGACGGGAGCGGGGGCTGCAACAGGAGCAGGCTCGTCAATCTCATCCAGAATCGCGGTGGCGGCGGCCCACATGTCCTCGTGGCCCGAGTAATCAGCCATGGGGACATCAACCTCGAGCGAGGCATCCGGAAGGTCGCCGGTGTCGATGCGATCTTGGGCATCAATCGATGCGGTGATGGCTGCAGGCTCATCGAGGTCATCGAGATCGATGTCCGCGGCACCGGAGATGATAGGCATGCTGGCGAGGTTTGCGTTGTACGGCGCAGCCTCAGCCGCCTGCTGCTGGGCAGGAGCGCCCCAAAGCGAGCTCTCGGCGGCACGGCGGGCGGCAACGGCCTCCTCGTCCGCGGTCATGGCTTCATCAACGTACGAATTGTCGGCAGAAGCGTTCGCATCCGCCGAGGTAGCGCTGTAGGCGTTATTGGCCGCCGCGTTGGCAACGAGTGCCACGAAAGCCGCCGTGCTGCCCGCAGGGGCGGCCTGGGAGCCAGACACGGCACGCGCCGCGGCGGCGATGTCGTCGCGATTGAAGGAGCCGGTCTGCCCGCCGTTGGTGAGCTCGTCGATGGCGACTTGATAGACGTCGCGCGAGTGTGCAGGGTCGCAGCTCACCGGCGAATCGTCGTCGAGCATACTGTCGATCATGGACCAAGCCTCGTCCTCGTCCATAGCATCTGCGGCTCGAGCGATGGTAGGGACACCATCATCGGCATGACGGCGCTGGAACGCACCAGTCAGGCCGGAAAGGAATGCCGAGGTAGACTGCTCCGCCTGAGCCTGAGAAGCAGAAGCCGCAGCGTGAGGAGTCGCATCCTGCTGCTGAGCTGGAATCGAGGCGGTCTTGAACTCGCTTTGATGCTGATTGAGATTGGCGGCACCGCCCATGGCATCGGGCTGGAACAGACGCTCTTCACGCTGCGCACGATACTCGGAGATACCCAGCGAGGCGGCATAGATACCCACGCCCGCCACTGCGCCCACGGCGAAGGGAACCGCACCCGCCACGACCGTCTCGTTCACAGACGAAAACGGCAGCGTCGCGGCATACATAACCACGGGAGCGGCAAGGCCGATCCCACACGAAAGTCCGGCAAGGACTGCTCGTTGTGTTGCATCAGAAGAAGCCATGAGCTCTCCCCATCTTCCAGCACCCAAATCGCATCATTCAGTTGGCTGCGCGAGAGAAGATGAAGCGGGGCTATGCCCCAAAGCAACGGTATATGGTTCGTTTCATCTGCGTTTTCCGTCGCGAAGCTTAAAAGCTATTATGCGAAACCGCCCTGTCGATTGCAAGCGACGATGTCGGATTGAAACGGGAAACCTGCTGCTTGCCAGTCTTATGGTCAAAAAAGCGCGGAGCGGCAATATAGAAAAGGGCCGAGGCTCAAAGCCCCGACCCTTTATTGCATTGATGACTATCGCTGTGCGTGGATGACAACCTAGAACGTCTGCTCGTAGTCGCTGTGCTTTTTGGCCGAACGCACCAGGAACTCCTGGTTGGTGTTGGTGCCCTTAAGACCCTTGATAAACGATGCGGCCGCGCGCTCGGTGTTGTTCATGCCGGCAAGAATACGACGCAGGCCAAAAACAAACGGACGCATCTGCTCGTCAACCAACAGGTCCTCGTTACGCGTACCGGAGGCAACGGGGTCGATAGCCGGGAAGATGCGGCGGTCGGCCAGGTCGCGGTCGAGCTTGAGCTCCATGTTGCCGGTGCCCTTGAACTCCTCAAAGATGACCTCGTCCATCTTGGAACCGGTGTCGATGAGGGCAGAGGCCAGGATGGTGAGCGAGCCACCGTTCTCGATATTACGGGCTGCGCCCAGGAAGCGCTTGGGCGGATACAGCGCCGCCGAATCGACGCCGCCCGAAAGGATACGGCCCGAGGCGGGCGCCGCCAAGTTGTAGGCGCGGGCAAGACGCGTGATGGAGTCGAGCACCACCACGACATCGCCGCCCAGCTCCACGATGCGCTTGGCGCGCTCGATGACGAGCTCGGCCACGCGGGTGTGGTTGTCGGCGGGCATATCGAAGGTCGAGGCCACGACCTCGCCCTTAATGGAGCGCTGCATATCGGTGACCTCTTCGGGGCGCTCGTCGACGAGCAGGCAGATGAGGTGCACCTCGGGGTTGTTAATCGAGATAGACTGGCAGATCTTCTTGAGGATCGTGGTCTTGCCGGCCTTGGGCGGGGACACGATCAGGCCACGCTGACCCTTGCCGATCGGCGACACGATGTCGATGGCGCGACCGGTAATGGAGTCCTTGCCGTGCTCCATGCGCAGCGGCTCGTTGGGATAGACCGGGGTGAGGTCACCAAACTTGGGGCGGTTGCGAATCTGCTCGGGGTCTAGACCGTTGACGGTCGTGATTTTGGCGAGGCCGGCGCGCTTGTCGCCGCCGCGCGAAGGACGCAGCGAGCCCTCGATGACGTCGCCCGTGCGCAGGCGCGCGGAGCGGATGAGGTAGGCAGGGACGAAGGCGTCGTCGTTGGACTTCATGTAGCCATGGGCATGGATGATACCGGAGCTGTCCGGACGAATCTGCAGGATGCCCTTGATGTCGCGGAAGCCCTCGGCCTTCGCGGCGGTGACGTAGATCTCCTCGACGAGCTCGGCTTTCTTCTTGCCGGTCGTCTCGATCTCGAACTCCTTGGCCTTCTCGCGCAGCTCGGCGACCTTCATGGCCGCGAGTTCCTCACGCGAAAGCGTGGGCTCGGTGGGGGCGGCGTTACGCTCCTTGTTGCGCTGTTTGCGATCGCGCTGACGGTTGCGGCGGTCGTTGTTGCGCTCGTCCTTGCGCTCGTTGCGCTCGTCGTTGCGCTTGTGCTGGCGACGGTTGGGGCGAGCGCCGTCTTCGGCCTCGGCGGGCGCGGCGCCATCGGTTGCGGCGGCGTCGGCATTGGCCGCAGCGGCGTCATTGGCCTCGGCGCCGGAATCGACCTGCGCTTCGACATCAGCCTGCTGCTCGGACGCCTTGGCCTTAGCGGACTTCTTACGACCGCGCTTGGGCTTCTCGGGCGCAGGCTGTTCGACGTCCTGGGGCTCGACGGCATCAATCGATGCATCGGCGGTCGTCTCGGCGGAATCCTCGGACGCGCCCTTCTTGGCAGCCTTAGCCTTGGACGTGCGCTTAGCAGCAGTGCGACGGCTGGGACCGGGACGGAGGTCGGCGGGCTCGACATCAGCGGGAGCGGCCTCGGAAGTCGTAGCATCCTGGACGGGCGCGTCGGCGGCGGTTGCAGACTCGGCGGTCGCCGCAGCATCCCGAGCGGC
>CAVEDI010000013.1:0-18853 GCA_963614405.1 Oscillospiraceae bacterium
AGTCCCTTGCGGCGTAGTTCTTATTTAAGCCGTCCAGGTTTTGGGGTGCAGTTCAGATACCGGCGGGCATTTTGCGTTTTGGACGCGGTTGGCGCTACACGCGCGTCGCATCCTTGGGGCTCATGGTCATGCTCTGGAAGCGATTCTCCATAAAGTCATTATCGAAGTACTTGCCGTAGAACTGCGCAACGGGAATATCCGGTTCCGTGCCGTTGACGCGCTGATACCAATAATCGAGCGACTGCAGCGTCATAACGCCATCGACCAGCATAATGAAGGTGAAGATGACAGTAGCCGAGTAGCGACTCTTCCACGGAATCATGTTGATGAGCTTGAGCAGCCTCGGCAGCAGCAGCTTGATCCAGATGAGTCCGCCCAGGCCCCACAGGCAGGCAAAGCCCGTGCAGGTGCGTCCGCCCGTAAGGACGGCGAGCGGGTCGGGCATGCCGAACAGCTTCATGTGCGAGTAGCTCCACGAGACCACGCCAAACGAGGTCTGCATAAACCAGCCCACGAACACCTCAAAGCTCGCGCCGAGCAGCGCGCTCACCAAAAAGATAATGATGGGGTTCTTTTTGTAGAAGCGGTTGAGCACCATGGTCATGAGTACGGCGCCAAATCCATAGATGGGGCTGAAGGGGCCAAACAGCATGCCGGCGCGGTTCTGGTAGACGCCGGGGTCGTCGACCGTCATGTGCCAGATGTCCTCGGCGATCAGGCCGAGTATGCAGCAGACAAAGAATACCCAGAACAGGTTGAAGTAGTTGAGCTTGATGTAGCCTTCGCCGGTTTCATCGCGCCCGAGCATGCCCTCGGCGGCGGCGTCGCGATCGAGCATTTCCTGCAGGCGGCGTTGCAGCTCGCGCTCCTGGCGCAGCGTGGGGTCGACGGTGGTCGAAAGCGCGACGAGGATGCCGAGCTGGATGGCGGGGCGCAGCAAGAAAGGCCCGATACCCTGGAGCATCACGTCAACCAAAAGCTCGACGACGGTCAATGCGATAAGGATATAGGACAGACGGGCGGCATTGCGGCGCTGGTTCTTGATGAGGTCAAGGCCAAAGATGATCAAGATGACGGCACTGGCAGCCGAGAGCATGATGCCGGCGACAATCAGTCCGACCGCGACGAGCGTGTTGTCGCCGAGCTTGGCGGCGGCGTTGCCGTTGATGAGCGCGGTGATGACCTGCCACATAAAGGCGCCGACCGACGGGAGCGTGCCCACGCCGGACAGGATGCACAGGACGGCGTATACCTTAATGATGAGGGGGATCTTCTTGACCTCCGTGGCGCTGGGGACGCTGGGGTCGAGTTCGTTTCGATCCATACATAACCTTTCTCGTTTTGCTGTGGGTACAAGGATACGCTGCCGACCTGCCAAAAGACAGGACGAACGTCCCAATTGCAACAATGCAAGCCCCAACGGCGGGCGAGACGCGTCGCAACGGAAGTATGCGGGATCGTCGGCCCCGAGGCGGTTGCCCAATAAAATGTTTGGCTGCAAAACGGATTATAAGCTCGGTGGGCTTTTAAAAAGCGCTGTTCATGCGCGGGAGTGCTTGTCTTGCCGTGCGTATAATAGGGCAGGTAACGCCAAATAACGAGGCTCTGAGGGGATGCCATGTCTCAAGAAACCATCCGCGCGGCCGAGCGTGCCGCGGGACAGGTGAAGACCATGTCGACGTATGATCCGGACTCCGACCAGCTGCATGAGGAATGCGGCATTTTTGGTGTGTGGGCACCCGATCGCGATGTGGCTCGACTGACGTACTTTGGTCTGCGCGCGCTGCAGCATCGCGGCCAGGAATCGGCGGGAATCGCCGTGGGTGATGGCGGCACGGTTATGGTCCGCAAGGATCTGGGCCTGCTCGACCGCGTGTTCTCCAACGCCGACCTGTCGACACTCTCCGGCCAGCTGGCCGTGGGCCACGTGCGCTATGGCACTGCCGGTGCCAAGAGCTGGGAAGCCTCGCAGCCGCATCTTTCTACCATCAACAGCGTCATTATCGCGCTCGCGCACAACGGTACCCTCGTCAACACCGACGAGCTGCGCCGCCAGCTGATCGAGCTGGGCGTGCCGTTCCTTTCCAATTCGGATTCCGAGGTCGCGACTAAGCTTATCGGCTACTTTACTCAGCGTACAGGCCATCTGCGCGAGGGCATTCGCAAGACCATGGAGCTCGTGCGCGGCGGCTACGCCATGACGCTCATCAACGAGCAGGCACTCTACGCATTCCGCGATCCGCACGGCATTCGCCCGCTCGTGCTGGGCAAGCTGGTGGACGAGGGCCTGGACCAGGCCGATGCCGCATCCGTTTCGCAGCTGCCGTCGCAGGACGGCGCCGCGACGGTCGACGCCACCACCCGTGTCACGCGCGCCGGCGGCTGGGTCGTTGCTTCCGAGACCTGCGCACTCGACATCGTGGGTGCCGAGTACGTCCGTGACGTTCGTCCCGGCGAGATTTTGCGCATCAGCGCCGAGGGTCTGGTATCCGAGCAGGGCGTGCCTGCAGCCGAAGAGCCCGCAAACTGCATCTTTGAGCAGGTCTACTTTGCCCGCCCCGACTCCATCATGAACGGCAAGAGCGTCTATGCCTGCCGTTACGACATGGGTCGTCAGCTGGCACACGAAGAGCCCGTCGAGGCCGATCTGGTCATCGGCGTGCCCGACTCCGGCCTGCCGCCTGCGGAGGGCTATTCGCACGAGAGCGGCATTCCCTTTGGCGAGGGCCTCATCAAGAACCGCTACGTGGGCCGTACGTTTATCGAGCCTACGCAGGAGTTGCGCGCCATGGGCGTGCGCATGAAGCTCAACCCGCTGCGCGACAACATCGAGGGCAAGCGCCTGGTCGTCATCGACGACTCCATCGTGCGCGGCACCACCATGGTGCAGCTCGTCAAGATGCTGCGCAACGCTGGCGCCAAGGAGATTCATATCCGCATCAACTCACCCGAGGTCATCTGGCCGTGCTTCTACGGCATCGATACCGACGTGCAGTCGCAGCTTATCAGCGCCAACAAGACGGTCGACGAGATTTGCGAGTACATCGGCGCCGATTCGCTGGCCTTCCTTTCGGTCGAGGGCCTGCTGAAGGTCATGCCCAAGGGCGGTTACTGCGATGCGTGCTTTACCGGCCGCTACCCCGTGGCGATTCCCGAGAGCTTTGGCCGCGACAAGTTTATGGAGGGCTTTAAGCCCCGCAACCTGGATAAGCCGCTGCACTTTGACGACGACGCCGTGGTCGAGAAATACGATGACCGCAGCTGGGAAGAGAAGCACGGCGAGGCCTAAAACCTGCCATGTGGGGATAGGTTTATTTTGGTAGGTTTTACCTGCTGTTTTGTTGATATGACGGCGCGTGCTGTTATGGCGCGCGCCGAAATGAACGCAACTATGAGCACCGTTTGGCGCCCGGGCGGCGCCACGGTAGTGGGAGAGGAAGGCTCAGATGAGCGACAGCAAGCATGTGACGTATGAGGACGCCGGCGTCGATACCGCCGAGGGCGGCCGCGCCGTCGACGCTATTAAGCAAATGGTCAAGGACACCAATCGCCCCGAGGTTATCGGCGGCATCGGTGGCTTTGGTGGCCTGTTCTCGGCCGCCGCGCTTAAGGATATGGAAGACCCGATTCTGATCAGCGGTACCGACGGCGTGGGCACCAAGCTCGTGCTCGCCCAGATCATGGACCGTCACGAGACGGTGGGCCAGGACCTGGTCGCCATGTGCGTCAACGACATTCTGGCTTCGGGCGCCGAGCCGCTGTTCTTCCTGGACTACGTTGCCATCGGCCACATCGAGGCCGAGCACATGGCAAAGATCATCAAGGGTGTGGCCGACGGCTGCAAGCTCGCGGGCTGCGCGCTCGTGGGCGGCGAGATGGCCGAGCACCCCGGCGTCATGGCTCCTGCCGACTACGACCTTGCCGGATTTACCGTGGGCGTTGTCGACCGTCCCAAGATGCTCGACCCCGCGAACGTCCGCCCCGGCGACGTGATCCTGGGCCTGCCTTCCACTGGCGTGCACTCCAACGGCTACTCGCTCGTGCGCAAAGTCATTGGCGTCGACGGCATTAAGCCGGGCACGCCCGAGGCCGCCGCTAAGGCCGAGGAGCTGAGCCGTCCGCTCGAGGAACTCGGCGGCGCATCGCTGGCAGACGCCCTGCTGGCTCCCACGCGCATCTACGTCAAGCCGATTCTGGAGCTGCTGCGCGGCGGCGCCAACGTGCACGCTATCGCCCACATCACTGGCGGCGGTATTACCGAGAACCTCAACCGCGCGCTTGCCGACGACGTCGACGCCGTGGTCACCCGCAACGGCGCCGAGATGGGTTGGGACGTTCCGCCCGTCATCACCTACGTGTCGCGCCAGGTCGAGCTCGCGCCCAACGAGGCATGCAAGACCTTCAACATGGGCGTTGGCCTGTGCCTGATCGTCGCCCCCGAGGACGAGGCTGCCGTGACCGAGGCCCTGGTCGCGCTGGGCGAGAAGCCGTTCCGCGTGGGCGAGTGCGTCGAGGGCTCCGGTAAGGTCGTGTACTCCGATGAGCGCTAACGAGCAGATGGCTGCTGCCGCGAGCCTGGGCTTTGTGCCCTACACCCGTCCGACCGGCACCGATACGGCCGAGCCGCTCAAGATCGGTGTGCTCATCAGCGGTTCGGGTACCAACCTGCAGGCGCTGATCGATCTGATCGCTGCCGGCAAGCTCAACGCTTCGATTGAGCTTGTGGTGTCGAGCCGTCCTTCGGCTAAGGGTTTGC
This sequence comes from Oscillospiraceae bacterium, assembly GCA_963614405.1. Lineage (GTDB taxonomy): Bacteria > Actinomycetota > Coriobacteriia > Coriobacteriales > Coriobacteriaceae > Collinsella. The sequence continues at coordinate 4,757 of CAVEDI010000013.1, forward strand.
AGCGCGCTGAGCGCGCGGGCATCCAGACGCTCACGCTGTCCAAGGATGTCTATGCCGACCCTATTGCCGCCGACGAGATCATCGCGCACGAGCTTCTCGAGCGCGGCTGCGAGTATGTGGTCATGGCCGGCTACATGCGCATGGTGCACACGCCTCTGCTGGCGGCGTTTCCCAACCGCGTGGTCAATCTGCATCCAGCGCTGCTGCCGAGCTTTACCGGTGCGCATGCGATCGACGACGCCTTTGCGCGCGGCGTCAAGGTAACTGGCGTGACCGTGCATTTTGCCAACGAGATCTACGACAACGGTCCCATCATCGCCCAGCGTGCGCTGGCTGTCGAGGAGGGCTGGGATGTCGACACGCTCGAGGAGCACATCCACGCGATTGAGCACGTGCTGTATCCCGAGGTCGTGCAGATGCTCGCCGACGGCCGCGTTCACGTTCTAGAGAGCGGCAAGGTCGCAATTGACGCGCCTCGCGGCTAGCGGCGCACAGTACAATTTAGCCGAGTAGTCAGGGTGGTCATTGGCGCCAAGGCGCGCGTGGCCACCCTTTGTTTTGGGTAGTCACCTGCGACGTTCTTTAACGACTAGTCATTTAAGAACGTCCCCGATGGCTAGGTGAGAGAGGTGAGCGCATGGCGGATAACGAAGCGCTGTTTACGCCTGAGCTGGTGTTTTTTGATTGGGAGTGTGCGACGCCGGATGAGGTGTTTGCGCGGCTCGAGGGCGAGCTTGCACCACGTGGCTACATTGCCGACGGTTGGCTCGACGCCGTTCTCACGCGCGAGGATGCCTATCCCACGGGCCTTGCCATGCCGGCGGCAAACATTGCCATTCCGCATACCGATCCGGGGTTTGTGACCAAGCCCTATATCGCGGTGGTGAAGCCCACCGCGCCCGTGACATTTAACGCTATGGCTGGCATGGGCGCTCCGGTGCCGGCGCAGATCGTCATTAATCTGGGCATCGCCGAGCCGGGCGGCCAGGTCGAGGCCCTGCAGGCGCTCATGAACATCTTTATGGACGCCGATGCCGCAGCCGACGTGCTCGGCCAGACCACGTCCCAGGGCATGGTCGACGCCATCCGCCGCCATTTCTAGGATGGGGCTGAGCCGGCACTTGGGGACGTTCCTTTTCTGCCGGCAGTAAGGGACAGTCCCCAAGTGCCGGCATATAAAGAACGTCCCCAACTGCCAAGTGCCAGAGCTGTCCCCTTTGCACCAAAATGGTGCAGATTAACCTGTCCCCAATGCACCAAGCGTGTCGCGGGGGCCGCGTTGTGACACAATGGCGTTTGTTCGATTCGTTATGCGAAAGGCCAACTATGGCAAATAAGAAAAAGAACTCCGAGGCCGCGGCGACGCCCGAGCAGCAGGCCCGCGCTGCCTCCAGCTCTCGCAAGAAGCAGCGCAAGACGTACGTGTCTAAGACCGTCAAGATCGTTCTGGTGGTCATCGGCGTGCTGGCGATGCTGCTTTCCGTCTCGGCGATGGCGTGCTCCGGCCTTATGTCGCAGGCTGAGGACACCTCGGGCTACAAGCTGACCGGCGGTGTTGCTGCCACTATCAACGGCACCAACCTCACCGAGGACACCGTGACCAAGCAGATCATGAGCATGCGCACGTCCTACGGCTACACCAAGGACAAGGACTGGGCGCAGTACCTGGTCGACAACGACCTCACACCCAAGAAGTATCGCAAGCAGCTCATCGACTCCTACGCGCAGCAGATCCTGCTTCAGCAAGCGCAGAAGGAAAACGGCGTGACCGTCTCGGACGAGGAGGTCGAGAAGGCTTGGAAGGACGCCTGCAAGAGTGCCGGCGGCGCCAAAGCCTTTAAGAAGACGCTTAAGACCTACGGCTATACCGAGGACACCTACAAGGACTCGCTCAAGGAGAGCCTGGCGCAGCAGAAGCTCAAGGACGCCGTGGCACCCACCAGTAAGCCCAAGGACAGTGAGATCGTCGATTACATCAACGAGAACCTGTCTAACTACAACGATGCCCGCCGCTCTTCAAACATCCTGATCAAGGTTGATTCCGACGCTTCCGACGAGGACAAGGCTGCCGCCAAGGCCAAGGCACAGGAGTGCCTGGACAAGATCAAATCCGGCGAGCTGAGCTTCGAGGACGCCGTGGAGCAGTATTCCGACGACACCGGCTCCAAGGAGAAGAAGGGCGATGTGGGCTGGGATAAGCTCACCACCTTCGTCGACAGTTACCAGGCGGCGCTCGAGGGGCTCAACAAGGGCGATGTGAGTGACGTGGTTGAGTCGACGTATGGCTACCATGTCATCAAGTGCACCGACTACTTCCATGTCGATAACCAGGTCGATGACATCAAGCAGGTACCCAAGGACATTAAGAAGTATGTCTCTAACGTGGTGAAGACGCAGGCGGCAAGCACCGCGTACAGCGAGTGGCTGGAGCAGTACAAGAAGGACGCCGACATCACCGTTAACCCCATGCCCAAGGACGTGCCGTACAACGTCAGCCTGAAGGGCGTCACCAAGAGTTCGACCGACGATTCGTCGACGACTGAGTAATCATGGGGCGGTGCTCGCGCGAGTGCCGCCCACGCTATTAGAGAGGATTTGCAGATGACCAACGAAGAGCTGCAGAAGGAAATGATCGCGGCCATGAAGGCCAAGGACAAGGTTCGCCTGTCCATCATTCGCCAGGTTAAGGCCGAGGTGAAGAATATCGAGGTCAATGAGCGCCGCGATGTGACCGAGGAAGACGTCAACAGCATGATCAAGCGTCTGATCAAGCAGACGAGCGAGACGCTGGAGATGTCCATCAAGGCCGGCACCGACCAGGAGCGCACCGACAATCTGACCGAGCAGGTCAAGATTCTGGAGAGCCTGCTGCCCGCGCAGGTTTCGGGCGAGGAGCTCGAGGCCCTGATTGAGCAGGTCATCGCCGAGCTGGGCGCTACTTCCAAGAAGCAGATGGGCCAGGTTATGGGTGCCCTGGGCAAGGCCACCGGCGGCAACTTCGACAAGCCGGCAGCGGCAAAGATCGTCGGTGCAAAGCTTGCGTAATTTGTTACGCGGTTTTACCAAACCGCGTAACGGCTCGACGCTGCAAACCCGTACACACGGCAATCTGACGTTCAATTTCAAGGGCGCGACCATAAGGTCTGCGCCCTTTCATTTCACGTCACCTTGCTCGCGTGTACGGGTTTTCGCTGGCTTATGCTCAACAAGGGCGGTTGTATTATTTTCGGCGCTCATTGGGGACGGGCTTAAATGAGTGCCCAATGAGCAGGTACTCATTTAAGCCCGTCCCCAATGAGTGGGTGGAAGGTTGCGGGTTCTTTACGGGAATGTAGTGTGGGCTGCGGAAACGCGGTTCTTTCCGTACAATAGTTCAACTCGTGTAAACGCAGGGAAGGGACATTCATGGCAGACATGATCGAGATCAAGCATCTCAACAAGTACTTTGGCGACCTGCATGTGCTCAAAGATATCAATCTCACCGTCAAGCGCGGCGAGAAGCTCGTAATGATCGGGCCTTCCGGCTCGGGTAAGTCGACGCTCATCCGCTGTGTCGATTATCTTGAGGAGCCCACGTCGGGCGAGGTCGTCATCGACGGTACGCCGCTCACCAAAAAGAATCACCTGGAGATGGCTCGCAAGTATAGTTCCATGGTGTTTCAGCAGTTCAACCTGTATCCCAACATGACGGTGCTGGGCAACCTGACGCTCGCGCCCATCAAGCTGCAAAAGAAGAGCAAGGAGGAGGCGACCGAGATCGCCATCGCCGCGCTCAAGCGCGTCGGTATGGCGCATAAGGCCGGCGAGTATCCGCAGAATCTCTCGGGTGGTCAGCAGCAGCGCATCGCCATCGCCCGTGCCCTGTGCACCAAGCAGCCCATCATCCTGTTTGACGAGCCGACCTCGGCGCTCGACCCCGAGATGGTCCAGGAAGTTCTGGACGTTATGATTGAGCTTGCGCAGGAGGATATCACCATGATCTGCGTAACGCACGAGATGGGCTTTGCGCGCCAGGTGGCCGACCGCGTCATCTTTATGGAGGACGGCCGCATTCTGGAGGAGGGCACGCCCGAGCACTTCTTCGATAACCCCGAGAACCCGCGCTGCCGCGAGTTCCTGTCCAAGATTCTGCACTAGGCGCGGTGATGGACATGACGGATATGACGAGGGCGGCCGTGTCGCGCCGTCACTTTTTGCAGCTGGCTGGCGCCGGCATGCTCGCGCTGACGGGGACCACGCTTACCGGTTGTGGCAACTCCACCAGCGGCGAGGGCTCCGACGGGGGGTCCAAGCTTGCGGCCATCAAGTCGCGCGGCCATCTGAATGCCGGCGTTAAGAAGGACGTTCCCGGCTACGGTTATTACGACACCGCCAAGGGCCGCTTTGAGGGCATGGAAGTCGATTTGTGCTACCAGATCGCCGCTGCTGTCTTTGACGTGAGCTACAAGGAGGCCCGCGCCCAGGAGCTTGTCGAGTTTACCGACGTAACGCCCAAGACACGCGGCCCGCTGATCGATAACGGCCAACTCGACGTGGTCGCGGCGACCTACACCATCACCGACGAGCGCAAGAAGAGCTGGGATTTCTCGACGCCGTACCGCACCGACTACGTGGGGCTCATGGTCAAGAAGCGTTCGGGCTTTACCTCGATTGAGGACCTGGACGGCAAGGTCATCGGCGTGAGCCAGGGTGCTACCACGCAGGGCCTGATCGAGCAGATGATCAAGGACAACGGCTTTAGCTGCAAGCCAGAGTTTAGGGCCTTTAGCGGCTACCCCATCATCAAGAGCTCGCTCGACGCCGGCAATATCGACGTCTTTGCCATGGACCGCTCCACGCTGGCCGGTTACATGAACGAGACCGTTGAGCTGCTGCAGCCCGAGGTCAAGTTTGGCGAGCAGGGCTACGGCGTGGCGACCAAGAAGGGCTGCGACCTTTCGGCCGTGGTCGATCAGGTGATTTGCGATCGCCTGGCCGACGGCTGGCTCGACCAAGAGGTCAAGACCTGGGGTCTTGTATAGGCGCATCGTCCAAGGAAGGAATCAAATGCTCGAAGGATTATTTGACGCCGACCGTTGGTCGACGACATTTCAAAACATGGGGCCCTTCTGGGAGGGCTTTGGCGTGACGCTGCAGGTGGTCGTTGCCGGTCTGCTGCTGTCGCTGGTGCTGGGCACGCTGCTGGGCGTGTTCTCTACCACTCGTTCGCGCGTGCTGCGCGCCATAAGCCGCGTGTACGTGGAGTTTTACCAGAACACCCCGTTGCCCGTACAGGTGCTCTTTATGTACATGGCCGGTCCGCAGTTTTTGCAGGCCATAACCGGTGCCGATCAGCCGGTGCGCATCGCGCCGTTTGTGCTGGGCTTCTTGGGTGTGGGCCTGTATCACGCGGCCTACATTTCGGAGGTCATCCGCACTGGTATCGAGGCGGTTCCGCGCGGTCAGATGGAGGCGGCCCAGAGCCAGGGCTTCACCCGTGCGCAGGCGTACTGGTACATCGTGCTGCCCCAGACATTCAAGATCATTCTGCCGCCGCTGTGTAACCAGGCACTCAACCTGGTCAAGAACACGTCGGTGCTGGCGCTTGTGGCCGGCGGCGACCTTATGTACCGTTCCGACAACTTTGTGAGTCTGTACGGTTACCTGCAGGGATACATCGTCTGCTGCCTTATGTACTTCATCATCTGCTTTCCGCTCGCCATGCTGGTGCAGTGGCTCGAGCGCCGCTCCAAGAAGCGTCCGCGCGGCGTGAGCCTGGCCGAGCTGGGGCTCGACAACGTAGAGGAGGCCTAGCGCATGGAAATCTTCAACGCGACCAACCTGCTCTACATTTGGGGCGGCTTTGTTAAGACGATCGAGATCTCGGCGCTGTCGATCTTTTTCTCGCTCATCTTTGGCACGGTGCTGGCGCTCGTTAAGAGCTATGCGCCCCGCCCGTTCCGTATTTTGGTGAGCGCCTATATCGAGCTGTTCCGTTGCACGCCAAACCTGCTGTGGATCCTGTTTATCTACTTTACGGTGCAGGGTTTGGACATTGTGATTTCGACCATCGCCTTTACGCTGTTTACCAGCGCTGTTATGGCCGAGATTGTGCGCGGCGGCCTCAACTCGATTCCGCGTGGCCAGTTTGAGGCAGCGCAGAGCCAGGGCTTTGGCTTCTTTGCCACCATGCGCTACATCATTCTGCCGCAGACGTTTAAGACGATCATTCCGGCGCTGTTTAGCCAGTGCACGACCGTCATTAAGGACAGCTCGTATCTTTCGGGCATTAACGTGGCCGAGCTCATGTACACGGCAAATGTCGTGATGGCCCACGCGATCGACCTGTCGCAGGTTCTTATGCTCTACGGCCTGGTGTTTGCGATGTACTTTGTGCTCAACTTTGGTATCTCGCTGCTGGTTCGCGCATATCAGAGGCGAATGGTGGCAGTGTAGAATGTGGCAAAGGGACAGCCCCTTTGTCACATAGAGAAAGGAATCGCGATGAGCGATCTGGAGAATAAGAAGAATCCTGTGGTCATTACCATCGCGCGCGACTTTGGCGCCGAGGGCCACGAGATTGGCCGCATGCTTGCCGACGAGTTGGGGATTCCGCTGTACGATAACGAGCTGCTGGTACGTGCGTCGCTGCGCGCGGGCGAGTCGCTCGATAAGATGGCCGCCTATGATGAGCGTCTGGCCGTGGAGAACATGGCGTTTCTGCCCGACCGCTACGATGCGCGTTCGTACTCGGATAAGTTGTTCCAAAAGATGAGCCAGGTGATTTTGGATCTGGGCGAGACCGAGAGCTGCATTATCGAAGGCCGTCTGTCCGATTACCTGCTGCGCAACAACCCCAGCCACATTGCCGTGTTGGTGACCGCACCCTTTGAGGACCGCGTCGAGATTGTGCGCAAGAAGCGTGGCCTTAACAAAAAGAAGGGCGCCAAGCTGGTCAAACAGCAGCAGAAGGCGCGCGAGGCGTTCTATAAGCGCTATAGCGCCGGCAAGTGGAAGATGACGAGCGGTAAAGACATCGTCGTCAACCGCGCCAAGCTGGGCCGCGAAGGCTGCAAGGACGTCATCGCCGCAGCCTACCGCTACAAGGTGGCGCAGCTCGAAGGCTAGCCGACCAAAACCACCACAAAGGGACAGGCACCTTTGTGGTGGTTTTTGTTTTAGGCGGAGGGGAAGGCCTTGGTGAGACCGGCGCGCGTCTGCGTGTCGGTCTTTTGGTAGATAGAACTCAGGTGGCGCTGTACCATGCGCATCGAGATGCCGAGTTCCTCGGCGATTTGCTTGAGCGGGCGTTCGTCCTGGGTCACGGCTATGAGCACGTCGACTTCGCGCGGGGTGAGGGCGTGGTTGGCGATGAAGGCCTGGCGTTGCTCCTCGATGGTGGGGGCGGCGAGTGCTTTCTCGGCTCGTTGCTGGTGTTCGCGCTCCTGCTCGGTTTGGGGCAGGCGGAACAGGCCGGCTGCCACGAATGCCGCGCAGGCGGCGACGAGCAAAACGAGCGCACCGATCATGATGAGGGCAACGTTGCCCGAGGTCACGAGAGCAAGCGAGATGCCCGACGTGGTGAATGCGCATACATTGTTGGCGGCGCGACCCATGCCGGCCCAAAGGGCGGGTGCATGCATGCGCGGTGCCAACTGCGTAAAGGTGGCGGTAAAGAACGTGACGAAAAAGCCCGAGCTCAGATAAAAGACGACAAGGCCCAGGTTGGGATTGGCCCCGGCCTCCACGGCCAGGATGGAAATGGTCGAGAGCACGGCGATGCCGAGCATGACAAGTCCCATGTAGCGACGCTCGGCAAGATCAAAGACGATGCCGGCGGCAAGGCCGCTTGCCGCCAAAAAGAGGCGCGGCCAGGTCTGCACGGCAATGGTGCCGTGGGCGTTGGAGAGCGTGACCACGTTGTCGAGGGTCGAGAACAAGCAGGCCAGAATCATGACGAGCGCGATACTCCAGCACGCCTGCTTGGCGAGGGCGTGCGAGGGCTCGGCAAAGGGATTGATGGTGGGGCTGGAGCTCTCGGCGGCCTTTTGGGGAACGACGCTGAGGACGGAGATGGCGATCGTCGCTGTGCCAAGGACGATGAGCTCTGCGATGCCACCGCAATCGAGCAGGTTGATGGCGAACTGCATCAGGATGCCCGCAGCATAGGCCGCTCCTGCGCCGGTGGCGAGCTTGGGGTCATCCTGGAATGTCAACGAAAAGGCGTGGTGAGTGGCGGCGCCCAGCAGGCCGAGCCCGAGGAATGCGAGGCATCCCAGAATCTCGAGCGCAAGCGGGCTCGTGGGGGACTGGATCTGAGTCAATCCCAAGATGGCGATGGGGACGGCGGCGCTGACAACTGCCTGAGGCTGGCCTTTGTGGTGCGCGTGCTCAAGCAACGGAGCGTATCCGATAAAGCCGATCACGCTGGTGCCAAGGATAAAGCCCTGTGCGATCACAACTCGTTCGGCACCAGCGAGCAGCCCGACGTTGACGTCGAAGCGAAACTCGGCGGCAAGGAAGGCGAAGGTGAAGAGCGCGAGTGCCAGAAGCGCGTTGATTTTAGGCTTACTCAGGTTCAAGAACGGTCCTTTGGGTGCACGAATAATCGTGTCCTCGATTGTAGCGTCCCTGGGACGCGTGTGACGACAACGAAATCATTTTGAATTAAACCGCAGGTAGAGGCCTGGGTTCGCATCTACGAACCTAGGCATACGGAGCCATTTGGCACATCTTGGTGGTACAGGACCACCACAAAGGGGACAGGCACCTTTGTGGTGGTGTAATCCTTCGACCAAGGAGGTCGTTATGAACGGAAGTCACTTTGATAAGCAAACTCAGCATGAGCGCACCTGCTCGCTCATCCATGGAACTTGGCGCTGCGCGGGCGTAAGGATTGCCAGCGTTGGTGCGTGTGCGCTTATGGTCGGCCAGCTGCTGCTGCCGAGCGTGGCACTGGCGACGGAATGTGCCGATTCCGTCGCTGCGGCGGACGAGGTTGCCGCAGCTCCGGTGACGCCGACGGTTGCGGAGGATACGGCTCCAACGATCGCGCCAGCTGCTTCGACCGCGCCTGCAACCGATGCTGCTCCGACGGCGCAAGCCACCGTTGAGCCTCAGCGGACAATCCCAGCCGATGCCGCCAATGGGTCTAGCGGTGCGGCGCTCGCTGGGCAAAACGCTTCTGGCGACGACAACGCCGCCATGCCGGCGAGCAACGCCATCATGCCCTGCGGTGTGACCGATGTTGTTGGCGGCAGCGACGTTAGGGTCAATACGACCGTGGTTTCCCACTACACGGACTGCGTGCTTCCGAGCAATGTCACACTCGAAAAGGGCCAGTCGTATACCTATGATTTTCCCGATGTTGAGGGCGGCATGCCGGATGAGCCGCTCTGCGAACTTGTCGAAACCAAGTACTACCGGGCCGATGCTGCTTCGGGCACCCTGGCTGAAGTCCAGGACGCATCTATGTCCGATGTGACGGCCCGCTTTGAGCCTGTTGGCGATCACATGAGGCTGACGCTGACCTTTACGGGTGGCGCGGCAGGCGGCTCGTATCGACTCACGCGCAATGAGGCTCTCTATATTGGCACGGCACTGGAGTATACCGGAACTGACTATGAAGGCAGCTCGACTATCCTCAACGAAACCAGGTACGATTATTACCTCCGCTACGTCATCAATAGCGAAATTACGCTCGATGCGTCAGAAAACGAAGCCCTCGAGAATTTGAACGTCAATGAAGTGAAAACCGACTATGCGCCCGGCGAGGCGCCGCGTGCGACCGCGACGATTCCTGCCGCCGATGCCGACAAGTACGAGATCGCCTATGAGTGCTGGGAAGAGATGGAGCTCGATATGGAATCCGGGGAGTCGGTACCCGTTGCCTTCTGGTATTCCGATCCCGCAAAGTACACGCCGGGCATGAAGAAGATTGACCACTTCGAAGAGGGAAAGTTCTACATGTACTCCGTTGAGCTGAGGCTCAAGGGCGACAATACCGTGGCCGATGACTGCAATATGAACGTCAACGGTCATTGGGCGCACCACATCAAGACCGCCAACGGCGTCTTCGCGCCAAACGCTGACAATATGCTGTGCGAGCAGCCAATCGACGAATGGCGTGCCATCGACGTTATAGAGATCAACGGCGCCACGACCACCTTCAAGGCGGGCGATAAGCCGGTCTTTACGGCGAATGTTCCGACGGGCTCCAACTCCCTTCCTCAGTGTGAGTACTGGACGGGTAGCGACGGCAGCGAAGTGAACTCTCAGAAGTTCTGGGATCAGAACATCACGAATCACATCGACGTCTTTAAGCCCGGCGTGACCTATCGCTACGGTATCTACCTCAAGTCCGCGCGCGGCTTCTACTTCACGCCCGACACCAAGCTGGTGATCAACGGCGTGGAATGCGGTTACCAGGTCGCGGATAGCGTATCCGATGACGACACCGGTTGGATCTATACCCTGTGGCTCAACACCGATCTGACCTTTACGCCTGAAGCCACGCCGACTCCCGATCCGCAGCCTACGCCGGATCCCAAGCCGACGCCGCAGCCTGACGTCAAGCCCGATACCAAGCCCGAGGTGAAGCCCGAGACCAAACCCGCGGCTAAACCGGCCACGACAACCGCCACGACCAAGACGGTTGAGAAAGCCGCGCCGGCCAAGAAGAGCGATGCTGCCCTGGTGGCCACGGGAGATACCACCGTAATGACGGTCACCGCCCTGGGAATCGCCGGCGCAACCGTTGCCGCGGCCGGCATCGCCGCGACCAAGCACCGCAAGCGTTAGGTTTTGGCGGCAGCGCCCATCCTCGGCTTCAGCAAAATCTCGATCTGTAACATTTGGCCGCCCAAAACGGCCCTAGATGTTACAGATTTAGATGAATCGAATGGCCGCCAACCTAACGTCTCGATCTGTAACACCTAGCGAGGAATTTGGGCTCTAACTGTTACAGATTGAGATAAAGAGGAGGCGGCTGGCGCAATATCTCGATCTGTAACAACTACAAGACTCGACGGGCTCCAGGTGTTACAGATTGAGACAAAATGACCGGGCAAGTCCCCAAACCACCACAAAGGTGCCTGTCCCCTTTGTGGTGGTCGGGCGGCCGGCATAGAAAAAGTCCCCGCCGGGCGTGTGCTCGACGGGGACTTTGCCGTTTGGTGGCTAGTGCTGTAGGTGATTATTCGCCCAGCAGGCTCTTGGTGATCGAAGCGGCGGCCTTCTTGCCGGCGCCCATCGCCAGAATGACCGTAGCGGCACCGGTGACGATGTCGCCGCCGGCCCAGATGCGGGGATCGGTGGTCTGGCCGGTCTCCTCGTCAGCGACGATGTAGCCCCACTTGTTGAGCTCCATCTTGCCGCCGATCTTGGCAGCGAAGGGGTTGGCGTTGGTGCCGATAGCCGAGATCGCGACGTCGCAGGGGATCTCCTCGATGGCGCCCTCGATGGGCACCGGACGACGACGGCCGGACTCGTCAGGCTCGCCGAGCTCCATCTTCTGGACCTTGACGGCGCACACGGAGCCGTCCTCGCCAGCGACAAACTCGAGCGGGGAGACGAGCGGCAGAACCTCGACGCCCTCGGCCTTGGCATGGTGCAGCTCGGCACGACGGCAGGGCATCTCGTCCTCGGTACGACGGTAGGCGATGATGGCGTGCTCGGCGCCCAGGCGCTTGGCGGTACGGACGGCGTCCATAGCCACGTTGCCGCCACCAAAGACAACGACGTTCTTGCCATGCTTGGTGGGGGTGTCGTACTCGGGGAACTTGTTGGCCTTCATCAGGTTCACGCGGGTGAGGTACTCGTTCGCGAAGAAGACGTTGGGCAGGTTCTCGCCGGGGACGTTGAGGAACTTGGGCAGGCCAGCGCCGGTCGCCACATAGATGGCGTCGAAGCCCTGCTCGAACAGCTCCTCGGCCGTGGCCATGTTGCCCACGACGGAGTTGTACTCAAACTTGACGCCCATGTCCTCCAGGCCGTCAATCTCGCGCTTGACGACTGCCTTGGGCAGACGGAACTCGGGGATGCCGTAGACCAGCACGCCGCCGCCGGTGAAGAAGGCCTCGAAGACGGTGACGTCAAAGCCGTTACGGGCGAGCTCGCCAGCGCAGGTGATGCCGGACGGGCCGGAGCCGACGACGGCGACCTTCTTGCCGTTCTTGGGGGCCATCTTGGGCGTGGAGGCGAGCTCGGGGCGGTCACCCAGGAAGCGCTCGAGCTGGCCGATGGCCACGGGCTCGGACTTCTTACCACGGATGCACTTGCCCTCGCACTGATTCTCCTGCGGGCAGACGCGGCCGCAGATGGCGGGAAGCATGGAGTCCTCGCGGATGGTATCGAGAGCGCCGCCGAAGTCCTTCTCGCGGATCTGCTCGATAAAACGGGGGATGTTGATGTTGACGGGGCAGCCCTCAACACAGAACGGCTTCTTGCAGTTGAGGCAGCGCTCGGCCTCGGCCAGCGCCATCTCCTCGGTGAAGCCCTTGTCGACGGGGCGGAAGTCGCAGGCGCGCTCGGCAGCCGGCTCCTCGTTATCGGGGGTGCGGGGCGACTTCATATCGGCAACGAAACGACCGTTAACTAGTGGCATGCGCAGCTCTTTTCCTCATAGGCCTTGAGGGACTCGCCCTCTTCGGAACGGTAAGCGGCCTGGCGGGCACGAAGGTCATCCCAGTCGACCAGGGTGGCATCGAAGTCGGGGCCGTCGACGCAAGCGAACTTGGTCACGCCGCCCACCTCGACGCGGCAGCAGCCGCACATGCCGGTGCCGTCAACCATGATGGGGTTGAGCGACGCGGTGATGGGGGTGTCGTACTTCTGGGCGGTGAGGGTCGAGAACTTCATCATCGGAACGGGGCCGACGCAGAAGACCTGGCTCACGGCCTTGTCCTGCAGCAGGCGCTCCAGCGGAGCGGTGACAACGCCCTGCTCGCCGTAGGAGCCGTCGTCGGTGGTGATGTGGATGTGGTCCTCGTCGAGGAGCTCGCGGAACTGGTCCTCCATAAGCAGGAGGTCCTTGGTGCGGGCGCCCATGATGGCGTGCACCTCGTGGCCGGTCTCGACCAGGTGCTTGGCGACCGGGAAGGCAATTGCCAGGCCGACGCCGCCGCCAATGACGGCGCAGGGGCCCTCAGCCATCTCGGTGGGAACGCCCAGCGGGCCCACGACGTCGCGCAGCGACTCGCCGGCCTCGTAGGTGGAAAGCATCTCGGTGGTCTTGCCGATCACCATGAAGATGAACTCGACCCAGCCCTCGTCACCGTTCCAGCCGGCCAGGGTAAACGGGACGCGCTCGCCCGTCTCGTTGGCGCGAACCATGAGGAACTGTCCAGCGTGCGCATGCTTGGCGATTGCAGGCGCCTCGATGCGGAACTTGAACACCTTCTCCGAGAACTGCGTCTTCTCCAGGATCTTATACATAGAACCCCTCTCTTGTTAGGGCCGCCGAACCGTGCCTCCACGGAAATGGACGGTAGCCCGAATAAAACCGTACGCGCACAGGCGTTGTGCAGACATACGGTGCAAATTATACCCTCATGGACATGCTGTTTACGTGTATCTTTGGCAGGCGGGAGCAGGGTTTATCCACTTTGGCCTGCCAAATAGGGACAGGTTTATTTTGGCAGGTTTTATCAGGCAAAACAGCAAAGGGGGCCGGCCTCGCACATCGGTGAGACCGGCCCCCTTTGGAGCGCTGCATATGTATGGCGGCACAGGGTTTATTGCGGTGCGGCCGCTGCGGTGTTTCCACATATAGAACCTGCCAAAATAAACCTGTCCCTAAATAGTAGGTTCTAGTGCTTGCCGTTGGCGGAGGCGGCACCGTTGACGTGGTCGCGGGCATAGATCACGCCGTGGACGATTGCCAGGCCGGCGGCGTCGGCGGCGCGAGCGCAGGTGTCCTGGAAGTCCTCGGCCTCGCGGGCGCGCAGCTGCTTTAGCACATAGTCGGCGACGGCCATCTTGCCGGGAGGGTTGCCGATGCCGGTGCGGATACGGCTAAAGTCGCGGCTGCCCATCTTGTCGATGATGGAGCGCAGGCCATTGTGACCGGCGTGGCCGCCGCCTACCTTAACACGTACGTCGCCGGCGGGAATGTCGAGC
>CAVEDI010000014.1:0-5670 GCA_963614405.1 Oscillospiraceae bacterium
CGCTCGCCGATCAGGCCGTCATTCTTGACGACGCAGGTCATGTCCTGGCCGTCGACGGACTCGACCTCGAGGGCAACCAGACCGTCATCGATCAGGATAAGGGAGCCCTTCTCGACCTCGGAGGGCAGAGCCAGGTAGTCGAGGGAGATGTGCTCAGAGGTGCCGTGGAAATCCTCGGACGTGGGCTGAGCAGTGACGACGATCTTATCGCCGGTCTTGACGGCAACCTTCTTGCCATCGACCAGAAGGCCGGTGCGGACCTCGGGGCCCTTGGTGTCGAGCAGGATGCCGACGGGCAGACCGAGCTCCTTGGAAATACGACGGACGCGCTCGATGCGACCGTGGTGCTCGTCGTAGGATCCGTGCGAGAAGTTAAAACGGGCGACGTTCATGCCCGCCTTGATCATCTCGCGGATGGTCTCGTCGCTATCGCAGGCGGGACCCATGGTGCATACAATCTTGGTGCGCTTGTACATTCAGACCTCCATCTGACATCGTCTTGCGCTGATAGATAAACCATAAGAAATAAAACTGAGATGATTATAACGAAATGCCGACCGAATACCCCAAAAAATCGACCGTATGCCGAATTAGAAGTTCATTTTTTGCGAATAAACGGTATATGCAAAAACTTTACCAACCGTTCTAACCGCTGCTATCTGGGCGATATTTCAGTTTGATGATGCACCGAAGAAAAAACGTTTTATCAATGTCGAACATCATACGGTCTGCATCGTTGCACTCGAGCCGTGTTTCCAATTGGAATGTTTTGGCTAGACGCGCCGCTTTGGGGTACCATAGCTCCACTATCAACTGCCGCTCAGCACGGCAGCCTTGATGAGCCCTTGCCCTTCTCCTGGGAATTATGATCGGGCATCAATCTGCTGAGTGGCCCGAATCCCAGGAGGGGACTCTATATGCAAAAGGAATACCTGTCCGCCGCGGCGGAGGTACTCAGCGACCAAGGTGTCGATGAGGACCTCGGCCTGAGCAACGACGAGGCGTCGTCGCGCCTCGCCAAGACAGGCCCTAACAAGCTCGAGGAAGCCGAGAAGACGCCGTTGTGGAAGCGCTTCTTTGAGCAGATGGCCGACCCCATGGTCATCATGCTGATCGTTGCCGCCGTCATCAGTGCACTCACGGGCATGGTCAAGGGTGAGGCGGACTTTGCCGACGTCGCCATCATCATGTTCGTCGTTATCGTCAACTCGGTGCTGGGCGTGGTTCAGGAGGCCAAGAGCGAGGAAGCTCTCGAGGCATTGCAGGAGATGAGCGCGGCGCAGTCCAAGGTTCTGCGCGACGGCAAGCTCGTGCACCTGCCGAGTGCCGAGCTCGTGCCTGGCGATGTGATCATGCTCGAGGCGGGCGACTCCGTCCCGGCCGACTGCCGCGTGCTCGAGAGCGCCACGATGAAGATCGAAGAGGCTGCACTCACCGGCGAGTCCGTGCCTGTCGAGAAGCATGCCAACGTGATCGAGCTCGCCACCGGCACCGACGACGTGCCGCTCGGCGACCGCAAGAACATGTGCTACATGGGTTCCACCGTGGTGTACGGTCGCGGTCGCGCCGTCGTGGTCGGTACCGGTATGAACACCGAGATGGGCAAGATTGCCGGCGCCCTGGCCGAGGCCAAGGAAGAGCTCACGCCGCTGCAGGTGAAGCTTGCCGAGCTCAGCCGCATCCTTACCATCATGGTTATCGTCATCTGCGTCGTCATCTTTGGCGTCGACATCATCCGTCACGGCGTGGGCAACGTCCTTACCGACCCGACGGCCCTGCTCGATACCTTTATGGTTGCCGTCTCGCTCGCCGTCGCCGCTATCCCCGAGGGCTTGGTCGCCGTCGTGACCATCGTCCTTTCGCTCGGCGTGACCAAGATGGCCAAGCGCCAGGCGATCATCCGCAAGCTTTCTGCTGTCGAGACACTCGGCTGCACGCAGACCATCTGCTCCGACAAGACCGGTACCCTTACTCAAAACAAGATGACCGTTGTCAAGCACGAGCTCGCTGCGCCCAAGGAGAAGTTCTTGGCCGGCATGGCGCTGTGCTCCGATGCCCAGTGGGACGAGGAGCTGGGCGAGGCCGTGGGCGAGCCGACCGAGTGTGCACTCGTCAATGATGCCGGCAAGGCTGGTCTTACTGGCCTGACTGCCGAGCACCCGCGCGTGGGCGAGGCCCCGTTCGACTCGGGCCGTAAGATGATGTCCGTGGTCGTCGAGACCCTTGACGGCGAGTACGAGCAGTACACCAAGGGCGCGCCCGACGTGGTGATTGGCCTGTGCACCCATATCTACGAGGGCGATAAGGTCGTCCCCCTGACTGAGGAGCGCCGCGCCGAGCTCGTGGCAGCCAACAAGGCCATGGCCGACGAGGCCCTGCGCGTGCTGGCGCTGGCGAGCCGCACCTACACCGAGGTTCCCGCCGACTGTAGCCCCGCTGCGCTTGAGCATGACCTGGTCTTCTGCGGCCTGTCCGGCATGATCGACCCGGTCCGTCCCGAGGTGGCCGACGCTATCCGCGAGGCGCACGACGCTGGCATCCGCACCGTCATGATCACGGGCGACCACATCGACACCGCCGTGGCCATCGCCAAGCAGCTGGGCATCGTCGCCGACCGCAGCCAGGCCATTACCGGTGCCGACCTCGACCGCATGAGCGACGAGGAGCTCGACGCGCACATCGAGGACTACGGCGTGTACGCCCGCGTCCAGCCCGAGCACAAGACCCGCATCGTCGAGGCCTGGAAGTCGCGCGATCAGATCGTCGCCATGACGGGCGACGGCGTCAACGACGCCCCGTCCATCAAGCGCGCCGACATCGGCGTGGGTATGGGCATCACCGGTACCGACGTTACCAAAAACGTCGCCGACATGGTGCTCGCCGACGATAACTTCGCCACCATCATCGGTGCCTGCGAAGAGGGCCGTCGCATCTACGACAACATCCGCAAGGTCATCCAGTTCCTGCTTTCGGCCAACCTTGCCGAGGTCTTCTCGGTGTTCATCGCCACGCTCATCGGCTTTACTATCTTCCAGCCGGTGCAGCTGCTGTGGGTGAACCTGGTCACCGACTGCTTCCCCGCGCTCGCGCTGGGCATGGAGGACGCCGAGGGCGACATCATGAAGCGCAAGCCGCGCAACGCCAAGGACGGTGTCTTTGCCGGTCACATGGGCCTGGACTGCGTGGTCCAGGGCCTGATCATCACCGTGCTGGTGCTGGCGAGCTTCTTTGTGGGCGTGTACTTTGACATGGGCTACATCCACATCGCCGATATGATCGCCGGTAATGCCGACGAGGAAGGCGTGATGATGGCGTTCATCACGCTCAACATGGTCGAGATTTTCCACTGCTTCAATATGCGCAGCCGTCGTGCGTCGCTGTTCACCATGAAGAAGCAGAACAAGTGGCTGTGGGCTTCCGCCGCGCTGGCACTGGTGCTGACGGTGATCGTGACCGTGCAGCCGACGCTTGCCGAGATGTTCTTTGGCCCTGTGACGCTTGAGCTCAAGGGCGTTCTTGCCGCGCTGGGTCTGGCCTTCCTGATCATCCCGCTGATGGAGATCTACAAGGCGATCATGCGCGCGGTCGAAAAAGAGTAACGTTCCTGTCCGGGCCCGACCGCCTGCGGGGTTTCCACGGGCACGTCCTCGCCGCTTTGCGGCTGCGGGATGTGCCCTTAGGAAACCCCTCCCGGCGGGCGGGCCCTGCGGTATCCTTGCTGGCTTTTCTCCCGTGCGGATGAAAAGGGCTGAGGGAAAGTATGTGAGCTGGTCGGGCTTTGCCCGGCCAGCTCTTTTTGATTTAAAATACCTGCTCAGTTGTGATTTATGGTGCTGGGAGGCGCTTGTGGGCAAGGCTAAGGCTAAAGCGAAGAAAAAGACGACGGGGACGCGGGCTAAGCGCGATCGTCGTCGGAAGCTTGCGACCGAGGCCCCCGCATCAGCCGAGGAGCTGCTGGCAAACGTGCCGGGACTCGACGCGCTGCAGGATGTTCCGGCGTTCGATGACCTGCCGGTCGATGAAGCTCAGCAGGCGGCATTTGACGACTTTTGCGCACATGCCGAGGAGCCCGAGCAGATGCAGCTTGGCGCCGTGGTGCGCTTGGATCGCGGGTTTCCGCTGGTGGCGACTGCCGATGATGCCTTCCGCGCCGAGCATGCCGTGGGGTTTGCCAAGTCGCGCGGCGAGGACGAGGTCCTGCTGCCTGCCGTGGGCGACCGTGTGGTGGTGCGCCGCGCTCCCGGGCACGATATGGGCGTGATTGAGTGCGTGCTGCCACGCCGTACGAGCTTTGAGCGTTGGCGCGGCCGTGCCCGTGGAGAGCGCCAGGTGCTCTGCTCCAACGTGGATAGCGTGCTAATCGTGCAGGCGCTCGGTGCCGGTGAGGTGCTGCTCGACCGCGTGGCGCGCTCGCTGGTGTTGGCGCTCGACTGCGATGCCGAGCCGGTGGTGGTGCTCACCAAAGCTGACCGCTGCGATGCCGAGGAGCTCGAGCGCGATCTGGACCGCGTGCGCCGCCTAGTGGGCCCGGACGTGCGCGTGATCGTGACGTCTTCTGCCGAGGGCCGCGGCCTGGACGAGGTCCGTGCCTGCGTGCCTGCCGGGAGCTGCGCCATGATTCTGGGCGAGTCGGGTGCCGGCAAGTCGACGCTGCTCAATGCACTGCTGGGCCACGATACGTTGGCGACCGGCGGTGTGCGCGAACGCGACGACCAGGGCCGTCACACTACCGTCGCGCGCGTGATGGTGGCGCTGCCGGGCGACGCCGGCGTGATCGCCGATGCCCCGGGCCTGCGCAGTCTACCGCTCGTGGGTCACGAGCGGGGTCTGGCGTGCGCCTTCCCCGAGATTGTCGAGGCATCGCACGCGTGCCGGTTTGGCGATTGCACGCATATCCATGAGCCGGGCTGCGCCGTTCGCGAGGCCGAGGACGCCGGGCAGATCGACAGCCTGCGTCTGGAAACGTTCCAAAACCTGGCGTCATCCATGCGCGTGAGCGCTCAAATGCTCGATCCCGATGTCCATCTGTAATTGATTTTTCCTATGACAGCCGTCTCCCAACTGTTCGGGAGACGGCTTTTTTGCTGCGGAAAAGCCTCGAAACATGCAGTTTGCTGACGTGCTGACCAAAACCTTGCCACGAGCTTGACGGGCTGGTCAGCTTTTGGTCAGCGATTGGTTTGACATCGAAAACCAAGATCGCGATTGCGCCGCTTTGCGCTCTGACCGCCCAGACAATGGTGGTACGGGCATTCGCCCGGCACTGCCATGAGAGGAGCGGCCGTGAACAAGAGCAAGCGCATCGCCATCAGTCTGGTCGCGGGCGTGCTCGCTGCTCTGCTCTGCATGGTTTACGGCTCGTCGATCCGCTCGCAAGCCGAACAGGTCCAGGCTGAGACCTTGGCCAAGTACGGTGGCGATCGCGTCGAGGTATGCGTCGCGGCGCGCGATATCGATGTGGGCGAGACCCTCGATGAGACCAATGTCATAACCCAGGAATGGCTGACGAGTCTGCTGCCGCGTGACGCGGCGACCGAGCTGCGCCAGGTGCGCGGCGACGTGACGACTTCGCGTATTCCCAAAAACGCCGTGATCTGCAATGTCTACACCAAGGCCGAGAGCCACAAGCTCGAGGTGCCTAAGGGCAAGGTCGCCGTTTCGGTGGCGGTC
>CAVEDI010000015.1:0-2572 GCA_963614405.1 Oscillospiraceae bacterium
GGGCCACATCGAGTGCTCGGCAGCCGCCGGCATTCCCTGCGCCTGCGGGCGTTCCGGCCATCTGGAGTCGGTTGCTTCTGGCACTTCCATTGGTCGAATGTACGATGAGCGTTTTGGCCGCGTCGACCCCAGCCGTCCTTCGGTCGGTCGCGATGTGAACGACCTGTGCCGTGCGGGCGACGCAAAGGCGACCGAGGTCATCCATGACGCCGGCTTTGCGCTGGGTGCCAGCTTGGGCTCGCTCGCTAACATCCTGGACCCTGAGGTCATCGTGCTTTCAGGCGGCGTGATTCACCAAGGTCCCGATTGGCGTTCACAGACTTGGAAGGATTCGGTGCACGAGGGCTATGCCAGCCAGGCGCTCGATCCGCTTCAGGACACGCCGATCCTCATCGGTTCTCTGGAGGGCGATGCTCCGCTCATCGGTGCCGCCGAACACCTTCTTGCATCGTTGAAGTAAACACAACTACCAAGTGCGCCTTCTGAGGTGCCGCAGATTGACGTGAAAGAGGAGCGAAGCGTACTTCGGTACGCGAGCGACGGTTTGAACGTCAAGGTGCGGTGTCTCAGAAGGCTGTTTTGAGAAAGGTTGAGTTGCACATGACCGTTGATCCTTTGATTCAATCCCTGAAGGGCAAGCTCGTCGTGAGCGTTCAGGCGTATATGGGCGAGCCGCTTCGTACGCCCGAGACCATGGCTCAAATGTCTCGCGCTTGCGAGCTTGGCGGCGCCGCCGCCATTCGCTGCCAGGGCCTTGCCGACATTGCCGCCATTAAGGGTCGCTGTGAGGTTCCCGTCATCGGCCTGTGGAAGGATGGGCACGAGGGCGTTTATATCACGCCGACGCTGCGTCACGCTCGCGCCTGCGTTGCTGCCGGTGCCGATATCGTGGCGATCGACGCCACCGATCGTCCGCGCCCCGACGGCAAGTCGGTTGAGGATACCTTCCGCCCGCTGCACGAGGAGGGTGTGCTCCTGATGGCGGATTGTGCCACTATCGAGGACATTCGCCGTGCGGTTGATATGGGCTTCGACCTGGTATCCACCACGCTTTCTCACGGTGTCGCCGCCATCGACTGTACCATGGCCGATGGCCCCGATCTGCCGCTCCTGCGTCAGGCGACCGAGGAATTCCCCGGTCTTCCCATCATCTGCGAGGGCCGCGTGCACACGCCCGAGGAGGCTCGCGCCGCGATCGATGCTGGCGCCTGGGCCGTTGTCGTCGGCACCGCCATCACGCACCCCACGAGTATTACGAGTTGGTTCAAGGCTGCGCTTGAGGCGTAAGACAGGCCTCGTATCCGCTCGGGGCGGTATACTCAATATAGGCAATTGACCGCGCGGGATCCGGGTTGCTGGGTCCCGCGCTTGTTTTCGGGAGGCAACACATGCAAAAGGGAGATGCCATGGATGCGGCGGAGCGCTCGGAGCGCATCCCCGATATCGTCATCATCACCGGAATGTCCGGATCAGGCCGCACACAGGCCATGCACGTGTTCGAGGACATGGGCTATTTTTGCATCGATAACCTGCCTCCGCGTCTCATCGCCCAGCTTGCCGAGCTCGTCGGCATCAATACGGGCGTGGGCAGGCATCTCGCCGTCACCTGCGATTTGCGTAGCCAGGGACTGTTTGACGAGCTGCTCGATGCGGTCGCCGCGCTCGAAGAGCGCGAGATGAGCTGCGACATCGTGTTCCTGGAGGCTTCTGACGAGGTGCTGATTCGTCGCTACAGCGAAAATCGCCGCCGTCATCCCATTGCCAAGCCGGGGGAGACTACGGCCGATGCCATTCAGCGCGAGCGCCTTCAGCTTCAGGGCGTGCGCGACCGAGCCGATATGATTATCGACACGAGCCGTCTGCGCACCTCTGCGCTGCGCAACAAGCTACGTATGGCATTTTCCGAGCTGTCCGACCAGCAGCTCATGGACGTCCACGTGTTCTCGTTTGGCTTTAAGCACGGCATGCCCGTCGAGGCGGACATTATGATCGACGTCCGCTTCCTGCCCAATCCGTTCTACGATCCCGAGATGCGCACGATGACCGGTCTCGATAAAAAGGTCTCCGATTTTGTTCTGGACCATCCCAAGACGCAGGAGTTTTGGAAGGCTTGGACACAGCTGCTCGATACGGTGATGCCGGGCTATATCGCGGAGGGTAAGCCGCAGCTTTCTATCGCCATCGGCTGCACGGGCGGCCAGCACCGCAGCGTTGCCATTGCCGAGGCCACGGCCCGTTACCTGGAAGGCGCTCAGTATCATGTGAGCATTTCCCACCGCGACCTGTCGCGCGCCAACACGAAGGCATAGGCCTGCATGTCGTTTACCGCTGAGGTGCGCGACGAGCTTGCGCGCTGCGAACCCGAATGTGAATACTGCGACTTGTCGACGCTTGCCGCCCTCACGCGCGTGAGCGGTACGCTCTCGCTTGCCGGCTCTGGGCGGTATCGTTTGACGGTTGCGACTGAGACGGGAGCCGTCGCGCGCACGATGATCACGCTGACGCATCGTATCCTTAAGCTCAAAACGGAGTTCACCGTCCGCAAATCTGTCTTGCATAAGGTTCGAAACTA
>CAVEDI010000016.1:0-8438 GCA_963614405.1 Oscillospiraceae bacterium
TCTGATCGCATTAATCTATCATGAGCCCCGGTGGTGCTGCGGACTACGCTCAACGTGATCAACAGCGGTGAGCAAAGCGTGTTCTCGCGCGATGCCTCGACCGAGACGGGCGGCTACTTTCCGCGCCTGCGCGCCGGTATTGTCGCACCGCTTACCGTGCGCGGGCATTGCGTGGGCACGCTCGAGCTGTATTATCCCCGTCTGAGCAGCATCGATATGCGCCAGACGGCGCTTGCCTCGGGCTTTGCCGACCTCATTTCCACGCAGCTTGCGAGCTTTGAGCTCGAGCGCCAGGACGAGCTTACGGCCCGCGTGGAGCTGCGCGCCTTGCAATCGCAGGTCGATCCTCATTTTCTGTTTAACACCATCAGCACCATCGTGTCGCTCGTGCGTACCGAGCCGGACAAGGCCAGGTCGCTGCTGATCGACTTTTCCAATTACTACCGTCAGACGCTTTCTGATTCCGATACCCTCACAACGCTCGAGCACGAGGTGGAACAGGGCACTCGCTATATCAATCTTATGCAGGCTCGTTATGGCGACGGCCGTCTGCGCGTCTCGGTCGATATCGACTTTGAGGTGCGCGACAGCCTGGTGCCGCCGTTTATCTTGCAGCCGTTGCTCGAAAACTGCATCAAGCACGCGCAGCGCGAGACCGAGCCGCTTTCTATTCATGTTAGGGCTTTCGAGACCGATGACGGTTTGGAGATCATCGTCGAGGACGATGGCATCGGTATGAGCGAAGAGGTCTGCGCGCATCTGTTTGAGCAACATCGCCGAGAGGAGCCCGAGAGCATTACCGCCGACGGCTCCGTCAAGCGAGGTTGCGGCCTGGCGCTCTTCAACGTGCTTCAGCGCATCCATTTCTTTTACGGAGAAGATTCCGGCATGCGCGTGAAGTCCCAGGAGGGCGTGGGAACGCAGGTCATCGTCGAACTGAACGGCGAGCCGCATGAGCCGGCGCCGTTGACGGCGTAGCACGCGGTTGGATTGAGAGAAAAAGAGGGGAAGCACATATGTCCGAAGGCTGGAACATCTTGGTGGTTGATGACGAGCCTCCCATTAGGGCTGAGTTACGCTATCTGTTGGAAAAGGATACGCGTGTGGGTCAGATTGCCGAGGCGGGCAATGTCACCGAAGCCGTGGAGTCGATTCTGTCGAACAAGCCCGACGTGCTGTTTTTAGACATTACCATGCCCGGTCGCTCGGGAATTGAGCTTGCCGAGACGCTGCAGAACCTAAAGACGCCGCCGGTCGTGGTGTTTGTGACGGCATTTGCCGAGTATGCGGCTGATGCCTATAACCTCGATGCCGTCGATTATGTCGTCAAGCCGGTCGAGGACGCACGCCTGTCAAAGGCACTCGACAAGATCGAGGCGGCCTTGGGTGTCCGTCGTGTTATCCACGCTCCGCGCCAGCCTTTGCGCCTGACGGTGGATCGCGGGGGCAAAAAGGTGTTCATTCCCGCCGCAGACGTCTGCTACTTTGAGGCGCGTGCCGATTTTTGCAACGCCGTCTGCGCCGAGGGAACGTACCTGATCAATGAGTCGATTTCCTCGCTCGAGCGGCGCTTGGGCTCCGAGGGCTTTATTCGCGTTCATCGCAGCTATCTGGTCAATTTGGAAGACGTGCACAATGTTGAGATTGGCTCCACGGGGTTGATGGAGCTCAGGCTCGACCGCGTGAGCTCGACGGTACCGGTGTCCCGTCGTCGTGCCGCCGAGGTCAAGCCGCACCTGGGGCTTGCGTAAGAGGCTTGCGTGCCGTCGTTTACCATCGCAGGTTTGGCATGGGCGCGCGGTGGGCATAATGGGTGGCATCGAATGAAATCGAAAGGATCATTATGCCCGCGCTTATCACCCATCATCTGTTTGGCGAGGAAAGCATCGACCGTCTTCCGCAGGGCGTCATCACGTCCGATGAAGAGCGCATTGCCTTTATCTTGGGCAACCAAGGCCCCGACCCGTTTTTCTTTCACATTCTGACACCGCGTGTTTCCGACTGCACGCTGCTGGCGCAGGTCATGCATCGGTCGCGCATGTCTCGCCAGTTCGCGTGCCTGCGCGACGGCGTGTCGCATCTGCTGCCGCGCGACGCCAGCTTGGGTCGCGCCTTTGCGCTGGGCCTGCTGTCTCATTACGTGCTCGACCGCAACGCCCATCCTTTTGTCTATGAGCAGCAGTTTGGCATCGTGGAGTCCGATTCAGAGCTTGAGAATTCGAGCAGTCAGGTCCATGCCGTGATTGAGAGCGACCTAGATGTGCTGATGCTGCAGCTTAAACGCGATGGCGCTACGGTCGACGATTATCCGCCGGCGGGCGAGATCGTCACCACCGATCGCATCAATCGCGTGGCCGGCGTGCTGATGAGCTATGTTGCCGGACGCGTGTACGGCATTGACATTCCGGCAGGGGAGTACGGTGCTGCCGTTGCCAATATGCAGCGACTTTACCGCGCGATTGAGCCGGCCGGCTCCGCAAAGACGCGCGCGATCTCGCTGGTTGAGGGCTTGGTGCACGACTACTCGCTGCTCGACGGCCTTGCCCATCGCGTGACGACGGAGCTGCCCGAGCGCACCGGTAACCTGGGCTATCTGACATGGAAGAATCCCTTTACCGACGAGGTCTCGAACGAGAGTTTCCCCGAGGTCTTTGATCGCGCGCTGGTCGATTACGAGTGCACGGTCGCACGTTTTATCGAGACCGGTGACATGGATGCCGTGACCAGTCACGTCAACTACAGCGGTCGCGTGCTCGAAGCCGATGAGGAGTTCGACCGCGAGGAATAGGGCTTGTGCGTGCCCCTTTGCCGAATCCTTACCGGTGCTTCTGGACAATTGGGGTACGATGAACTAACTGCATATCGGGCGAATACGAAGGGTCCCTGTCCATGAAATACACCAAGCTCGAGCGTAACTGGGTTATGTATGATGTGGGCAATTCGGCCCTTGTGCTGCTCAATACCTCGGTGGTGCCCATTTACTTTAACGCCATCAATACCGGCGCTTCCTCGGCCGACCTGGTGGTCGCCTGGGGCAATGCGCAGACGATTGCCTCGCTGGTCATCGCCATGCTCATGCCCATTCTGGGCGCGCTTGCCGACTACGCCGGCAACAAGATCAAGTTCTTCTTGGGCTTCTTCCTCACGGGCCTGGTGCTTTGCCTGGCGCAGGCTATCCCAATGTCCGCCATGGCATTTTTGACCGTGTACGTGCTGTGCACCATCGGCCTTAATTCTTCTATGACGTTCTACGACGCCATGCTGCCCGACATTACCACCGACGAGCGCATGGACGCCGTGTCCAGCTCGGGCTATGCCTGGGGCTACATCGGTTCCACCGTGCCGTTCGTCATCTGCCTGGCGCTCATCATGGGTGGCCCCGCTCTTGGCGTCCCTACCATGCTGGCAACGCGTCTGTCGTTTATCATCACTGGTGCCTGGTGGCTCATCTTTACCCTGCCGCTCATTCGCACCTATAAGCAAAAGTACGGTCGCGAGCGCGGTCCCGAGGACACTATCGGCCACATCGTGGGCGGTGTGTTCTCCGAGGTCGGACACACCATGCGCGAGATCGCCCACAACAAGACCGTGCTGGTCTACATGATCGCGTTCTTCTTCTATATCGACGGTGTGCACACGGTCATTTCCATGGCAACCAGCTACGGATCGGCCTTGGGCATCGATTCGACCCAGTTGGTCCTGGCGCTGCTCGTTACGCAGTTCGTGGCCTTTCCGTCCGCCATCATCTACGGCAAGCTCGCCGGCCGCGTGGGCACGCTCAACATGATCTTGGTGGCAGTCGCCGCCTATATGGGCATTGTGCTGTTCGCCGCGTTCTTCCTAAAGACCGCCTTTGAATTCTGGGTGCTTGCCATTATGGTCGGCCTGTTCCAGGGCGGCGTGCAGGCGCTCAGCCGTAGCTACTTTGGTCGCATTATCCCCAAGGAAAAGTCCAACGAGTACTACGGCTTCTTTGACATCTTTGGTCGTTATGCAAGCGTCATGGGTACCTTCCTAGTGTCGGTCGTTACCTCGCTGACCGGCAACCCGTCGCTGGGCGTCCTTTCCATTGGCGTGCTGCTGGTCGTTGGCTTTATGCTGCTGGTCCGCCTGTCCCGCATGACTCGGGCGGCAGAGCATGCCGCATAGGAGCGAGCGGCTATTGTGCCTGTCCACGGTACTCTTTTGGGGTTATCCGCAATAAACATTGCGACTTGCGAGCAATGATTTGCCCAAGTGGGTATGATGGAATCAGCTAGGTCGCGGGGCGTCGCCTGTGTTTGGCGGCGTCCCGTTTTTGTGTTGCAGGGAGGGTAAGGCATGAACGCCACGGTCGTGATTCCAACGTATTGGGCGGGCGATGACGCTTGCGCAAACGCCCCTGGCACCTATGATCATTCGACGCGACTCAACGCCGACAATCCCGAACTCGACCGCTGCCTGGCCTCGCTTGAGCAGGTACGTGACATCCCGCGCATCATCCTTTTGGTGGTCTGTCCCGTTTCTGCCACAGCCGATGTGTCGCTGCGCGTGCGCGAGATTGTCGACGCGCATCCCACGCTCAAGGTCACCGTTGTCACCAACACCCAGGCCTCGCGCATCGCAGACCGGGTTGCTCAGATCGCGCCCAAGGGTTCGGGCGAGTGCGTGAGCCTGCGAGGCTACGGTGCCATCCGCAACATGGGGCTAGCCTGTGCCGCTGTGCTGGGGCATGACGCGGTTATCTTTTTGGATGACGATGAGACTGTCATCGACGCCGACTTTATGAAGCGCGCGACCTATGCGTTGGGGCAGCAGACACGTCAGGGCTTGCCGATCTTGGTCAAGAGCGGCTATTTCTACGATCGCGACGGCTCGCCGCTGGCTCCCACGGACAAGGCGGGCATCTGCCATCGTTGGTGGACCAAGCGCATCGAGTTCAACCGTTGGATGAAAAAGGCGCTCTCGGGCACCCGCATCTCGCGCTCCAACTACGTGTGCGGCGGCCTGATGGCCCTGCACGCCCGCGCCTTTACGCGTGTAGCCTTTGACCCGTTTATCACCCGCGGCGAGGACTTGGATTACCTCTTTAACATGCGCATGTTTGGCTACGACGTGTGGTTCGATAACGAGTGGACCGTGCGCCATCTGCCTCCGGAGTCCGAAAAGCGCTCACCGCGCTTTATGCAGGATGTATACCGTTGGTACTACGAACGGGCCAAGCTGACGTTTGCCGCGCATCAAAAGGAGCTCATTCCCGTTACGGCGGCATCGCTCATGCCCTACCCGGGCCCGTGGATTTCACGCGAGCTCGACGACCGCGTGCGCAAGACCACTATGGTCCGCAGCGTGTTTACCCGCGAGCATGAGGGCTACCTGCGCATTTGGCGCCATGGTATCGGCGAGGCAAAGGCCTATGCGCGCCAAAACGCTGCAAGCTACCTGCGTTTCCAGAGCTTTTGGCCCAAGATCATGGACGGGCTTTGGCGTGACGCACAACTGATCAGTATCCTGGAGGGGGCCGAATGATCGACCGCCGCGCCCAGCGCGATAGTTCAATATCAATCTTTCGCATCATTGCCGTTGCCTGCGCCATTTGCGTGCTGGTGTACTTTATTTTTGCCTTGGTGACTGGTATCGAGCCGATCGCCACGGTGATTGCCTGCGCGCTGCTGTGCATCTTTCTGTGCATCTTTATCTTTTTGACGCTCAATCCCGATTCGGTACGCTCCCAGTACACCGAGGAGACGCTCTCGGTTGCCTCGGCCATGCTCGAGGACATTAAGGGCGGTCTGACGCAGGAATCGGCGCTTTTGGTGTGCCGGCGTATTCTGCCCGAGACGCGTGCCATGACCGTTGCCATCACCGATGAGGGCAACGTGCTGGCCTGCGCGGGCGAGTTCGAGGAAAAGCTGCTGCCCGATTCGCCCATCCATACGCTTGCCACGCGCTACGTCATTGAACACGGCATCGTGCAGTCGTTCAACCGCGTGGTGGACGTGGTGGGTACGGACGGCTCGCACAACTATGTTCCCGCCGGCATCATCGCGCCCATCAAGGTGGGCGACCGCACCGTCGGCACGCTCAAGTTCTACTACAAGACCCCGCGTGCCGTCGACCGTACCCAGTATGCGCTCGCCTCGGGCTTTGCCGAGATCCTGTCCACGCAGCTCGCCATCCACGAGCTCGAGGTGCAAAAGGAACTGACGGCCCGTGCCGAGGTTCGTGCCCTGCAAGCGCAGATCAATCCGCATTTTCTGTTTAACACGCTCAACACCATCGCGTCGTTTACGCGTACCGACCCGCTGCGCGCCCGCGAGCTGCTGCGCGAGTTCTCCTCGTTCTATCGCGCCACGCTCGACAACTCAGGGTCGCTTATCCCGGTCTCGCGCGAGGTTGCCCAGACCAAGCGCTACCTGACGTTTGAGAAGGCGCGCTTTGGCGAGGACCGCGTACTGGCGACCTTCGATGTCTCCGAGGATGTCGAGGACACGTTGGTCCCGGCCTTTGTAATCCAGCCCATCGTCGAGAACGCTGTGCGGCACGGCATGGGCGATGACGACGCCCTGCGGATCGATGTGACCGTCCATCAAGACGGCGACGACGCAATCCTGATTGCCGTGGCCGACAACGGCGTGGGCATGGACGAGGGCACCGCCGCCAGGCTGTTTGATGAGCGCTCCGCCCGCCCCGATGCCAGTTCCCCGCAAGGCGGCGGCGCCGGCGTGGCCATGCACAATATTTCTGAGCGCATCCATCGCTTTTATGGACCGCACTCTTATACGCGCGTCGAATCGGCGCCGGGCAAGGGTACCAAAGTGCTCCTGCATCTTGATTTGTCAGAGAGCATCTTTGACATTCAAGAGTAAAATAAAAGGCTATGGGCTCAACGCCAAGCGGCGGATGCCCAGCGTAGTTTGTTGACGAAAGGTTTAATCCCTATGCTGCGTGCGATGATTGTGGATGACGAGGCCCCGGCCCGTTCGGAACTTCGCTTCTTGCTCGAGCAGACGGGCAAGATCGGCACGATCACTGAGGCGTCGAGCGTCCGCTCCGCCATTGAGATGTTGATGGAGAGCCGCGTCGATGTCGTATTTCTCGATATCTCGATGCCCGGCGCTTCTGGTCTGCAGCTTGCCGAGGCACTGCATAAGCTTAAGAATCCGCCGGCGATTGTGTTTGTGACCGCGTATAGCGATCATGCCGTCGAGGCGTTCGACGTAGATGCCGTCGATTACCTCATGAAGCCGGTCGAGGAGGCACGCCTGGATCGCGCGATCGAGAAGGTCATGCAGCACGCCAAGCCCGTCACGGACAGCAAAGCCACCATCGAGCGCATTCCGGTGGAAAAGGGCGGGCGTAAGGTCCTCATTCCCGTGGATGACATTCGCTTCATCATGGCCAAGGACGATTACTCCTGTATCTATACCGTCGATGATCGTTTTCTATCGACGACTTCGCTGGCGCAGTTCGAGGCCAAGCTTTGCGACTTTGGCTTCTTTCGCGTTCATCGCCGCTATATCGTCAACTTGGCGTGCGTCACGGATGTCGAGACGGTGCCTTCGGGCGCTATCCAACTGGGTATTACGGGCGTCGACGAACGCGTGCCGGTTTCGCGCCGCCGCGTTGTGCCGCTCAAGAAGGTCCTGAGCCTCTAGTACACTGGCCCCGCAGCCCTGTAGACCAATTGTCTGCGGAGCCGTGGGGCTTTTTGTATATACGTCGAATCGGTTTTGCAGAAGGGATCCCATGAACAGTGCAAGCGCCAAGCGCATCGACATCATCTCGGACACCCACGGCTATCTTTCGCCCGCGCTTCTGGACGAGCTCAAGGGCGCAGATCTGATTATCCACGCCGGAGACCTCACCTCAGAGATGGATTACGAGCATCTATGCACCATCGCCCCCGTGCGAGCGGTCCTAGGAAACAACGACTACTACCGCGACTACGGCCCGGATGTAGACCGTCTGGCTATCTTCACCTACGAAGGCCTCAAATTCGCCGTAGCCCACTACCGCGAAGACCTTCCGGTGGGATCCGTAGACGTAGCCATCAACGGCCACACCCACGTAACCAAAGAAGCCCAAGTAGGCCGCTGCCTAGTCCTCAACCCCGGCAGCGCCAGCTACCCCCGAGGCACCAGAGGCCCCACCATGGCCAGAATGTTCGTCAAGGACGGCAAGATCCTGAGCACCAAATTTATTGACTTGGAGTAACCGCAACAAAAGCGGGGATGCACAACGCATCCCCCGTTTTTCTTTGAGTCAAAGGCCGAAGTCCAACAAGAACCATCAGACCAACCCCGCCGAGGAGCACGCGGGCTAGCCGCGCAGCGGCGCACGCCCGCAAAACTGGTTGAACATAGTGGCGGCAGGGAGGGTCTCCGGGGCCGGCTGGCGCGGGTTAAGTTTGTCGCGAGTTCCGCACGCAAAGGAAAGCACTTAATGTGCTTTCCGTC
>CAVEDI010000017.1:0-19513 GCA_963614405.1 Oscillospiraceae bacterium
ATCGTTGTAGGGTTTTCACTACACTGGTAGCTAAACGAACCCAGCCAGAAAGCCCCGCCCATGGAACACGACCTCACACGCGGCAATGTCCTTAAGACCATCGCGGTCTTTGCCCTGCCCTATATGCTCTCGTACTTTTTGCAGATGCTCTACGGCATGGCCGACCTGTACATGATGGGGCAGTTTAGCGGCGCCGCCGGCATCACCGCCGTGGCAAATGGCGCTCAGACGCTCTATATGATCACCGTGGCACTCGTGGGCCTGGCCATGGGAACGACGGTGGTCGTCGGCCACGCCGTGGGCTCGCGCCGCTTCGACCGTGCCGAGACCGCCATCGGCAACACCATCACGCTCTTTATGGGTGTCTCGGTGGTGCTGGCCGCCATCTTGCTTGCACTGTGCCCGCAGATCGTGGCACTCATTGGCACGCCGGCCGAGGCAGTCGAAGGCACCGCCGCCTACCTGCGTATCTGCTTTGTCGGCATTCCCTTTATCGCCGCGTACAATATCCTCTCGGCCATCTTTCGCGGGCTGGGCGATTCGCGCTCGCCTATGTACGTGATCGGCGTGGCGTGCATCATCAACATCGCACTCGACTTTCTGTTTATCGGGCACATGGGGCTCGGCCCCGTGGGTGCGGCGCTCGGCACGGTAACCGCCCAGACGGCCAGCGTTGCCCTCGCGCTCGTGTGGCTCAAGAGCCGTCGCACGAACATCCACGTTAAGCGCAGCGACCTGCGCCCCCAGCCCGAGGTGCTCGGCAGCATTCTTAAGATCGGCGTGCCCGTGGCCGTGCAGGACGGCTGCATCCAGGTGGCGTTTATGTTTATCACCGTCATCGCCAACCACCGAGGGCTCGTCGACGCCGCCGCCGTGGGCCTGGTCGAAAAGATGATCAGCTTTTTGTTCATTGTGCCGAGTTCCATGGGCGCTACCGTCAGTGCACTCACGGCGCAAAACGCCGGCGCGGGCATGGGCGACCGTGCACGTCAGGTGCTCAAAGACGCCATGACCATCTCGGTGGTGTACGGCTGTCTGATCACGGTGCTGATGTGGCTGGTGGCGCCGGCGTTTATCGGCTTTTTTGCCAAGGACCCCGCGGTGGTTGCGGCCGGTACCGGCTATATGCGCAGCTACATTTTCGATGCAATCTTTGCCGGCATCCACATTTGCTTTAGCGGCTTTTTCGCTGCATACGGCAAGAGCTACATCGGCTTTGCGCACAACGTGCTGGCCGTGGCGCTCATTCGCGTGCCGGGCGCGTGGCTGCTGTCGAACGCCTATTCCGATACGTTGTTTCCCATGGGTATCGCCTCGCCGTGCGGATCGATTTTGTCGGCGGTCATCTGTGTTGTCGCGTTTACCGTGCTCAACCGGCGCGGGGCTTTTGACAAGTTGGCAGCGTAGCGGGGCAACGCGAGTCTGGCGCCCCTTCCCCGTCCATTGAAAGGAGCGGCGCCATGACCGACTCGCCAACTGAACATACCGAGGGTCTGCTCCGCATTGGCGAGGTGGCGCGCTTGTTTAACCTAAGCGTGGGCACGTTGCGCCATTACGAGCAGATGGGCTTGCTGGACCCGGCACACATCGATCCGGCGAGTGGGTACCGCTACTACGGATCGCGGCAGCTCTCCACTCTCAACACCATCAGCCACCTGCGTGTTCTCGACTTGCCGCTCGCGCTAATCCGTGAGTTTGTGACCACGCGCGACGTGAACCTTATGCAGCGGCAGCTGGCTCAGCAGCAGGAGCTCATCGAGCGCAAGCGCCGCGAGCTGGAGCGCGTGTCGCGCAAGATCGACAACCGGCTTGCCCTGCTTCACAATGCCCTGAACACCGAGCTCGATACCATTTGCGCAATCGATGCGCCCGAGCTTCGCTGCGCCGTATTGCGCGAACGTGTCAAGCCTACCGACGCCTATGCGCTGGAGTGGCAGATTCGTCAGCTGCAGAAGGGCCAGCACGAGACCTTTGTCTTTCTGGGCAACTTAGGCGTCGGGATTAGCGCCGAGCGCCTCGCAGCCGGCGACTTTGATGGCTACGACGAGGTCTTTTTGCTGCTCGATGACACCGATGATTACGTGGGCGACGTCGAGACGCGAACCGCCGCGCGCTGCCTGACCATTAGCTTTCGCGGCACGCATGGGCAAGTAGCCCCGCGCTACGAGCAGCTGCTCGGCAATATGCGCGAGCACGGCCTGACACCCGCCGGGCCCTCGCGCGAGATCGCCCTCATCGACGACATCATCAGCGACGACCCGGGGGCGTATGTGACGAGGATCGCGATACCGGTCCGCTAATCACTACCATTTATCGAGCAATTCCATCCATTTACCTTAATCCGAATTAGATTGTATTATGTAGCAAATAAAATGACAGCATATTGCCCCCCATAGGCAGGAGACATTATGCCCAGAGTTCAATCACGTCGCTCGTTTCTTCTCGGCCTAGCCTCGATCATCGGCTTATCCGCGTCACGCCCAACAAGAGTATTCGCTGCCGACTCAAACTCATCCGTCGCTTTTACATCAGACCTAGCACAAGACTACGCGCTTTCCCTGTTGCCCATCGTCGACGGATCCGCGAACTTAGAGATCGAGCAAATCGTTCCCGTATGCCAACAAATCGGCCTTATCTGTGGCTATGAAATCAGTGTCACAAGGGAAGGAAGCCCCTACGGTTATTTAATACTTGACGCATCATATCCTGGGCTTCTGAAGGAGATAACCCTCGGCGATACCATTCTTCCGATTTCAGCTTCTCTATCAAACGCCATTTCAACTTATTCCGGCCAACAGGCCACAAACCCAACCGTACTAATTTCGTACAACGATATTGAATATGGAACTTTGGTGCCAGGAACTAGAGACTGTGTAACCAACTATAACAATATACGGTCTGTCCCGATTGTCACCGAAAAGGGTATAACACCTCAAAGCAATAACCCAACTTCATGGAATGCAGTCATTATCAATGAAGATGACTTGATGTTGCATTTCCAAATAGACGATTTAAACGGAATACCGTTCCGAGGAGTCTCGGAATCATTAGTTGAAGCCCGCACTAATAAGTATGCATGCGTCGTTTCTGCCTTGTACGCTGTATCAATGCATTACGGTCTCACCAGTTCAAACGCTAATCAATTTAATCCCGATTATTATAAAGAAATATGGAACGTCACTGGCACAACAACGTATAAGACCAATGATCAGGGCGTCGAGTACGGAAGCACGATCATCCCAGATGGAATTGTTCCGTTTAAAAGTCTTGCCGCTCAAAAGGGTAGAGCACTTAATACTCAATTTTTCGGTTATCAGCCTCAATTCGCTCAGTACAGAGCAACTATCGATCAAGGGAATATCGGCTTGTATCATATGTGGATCAACAGCCGAAACAGTGAAGGATCCGTCGAGCTATCAGGTCATACAGTCACGGTAACTGGCTATTTTACTGGGCATAATGGAAGCCCTGGCATCGAACTGCAGTGGCTCGAAGTATTCGACGGATGGAACACTTATCCCCGAGCGATTAACTATGCAACGCCCAATATGGTCAAATTGAACGGAACAGTCTTTTGGTAAACCGGATGGCACCATCAAAATGCTATGGCACCACGGCCTTTGCCCTGGTTACGATATTGGTGATTTTCGCTATGTTTGCATCCGTTTCTTCATGCACAGATAGAGCCCGCTATAGCGGAGGAGATGATTACCTTGTCTTTGGAGTCGGCAGCGTTCATTCTATTGAGGGAACGGAACTCGTAATCCAAACAGACAACAGTCCCCGCTACACCGACGCTGGAAAGCAAACCCGGATTACATTCCCCTCATCTGGCCGAATCAAAGACAAGCTTTCCCAAATCAAAGTTGGGACAAGAGTTTCCTACTCACGCTTTGAGTCGGTAGACGCATCTGGATCATACGAGGGAAACGATATCGAAATTGAACAGGCAAACACTATAAGGAGATGTTGAGGAACTGAGCCTCTGCGCAGTTCCTCAACAAATCATTATGCCTCCGGGACCCTACCCGTCGCCAAAATCTGTTCAAGTGCCGCCTCATCCAACACGGGCACGCCCAGCTGCTCGGCCTTGGTGAGCTTTGAGCCCGCTTTGGGGCCGGCGACCAGATAGCTCGTCTTCTTTGAAACACTGCCCGAAACCTTGGCACCGAGCACCTTGAGCGCCGCACCCGCCTCGTCGCGGGTGCGGTTGACGAGCGTGCCGGTGAGCACGAAGGTCAGACCCGCGAGTGGCTGTGCGTCGGCGAGCTCGCCTGCCACGCCAGCGTCGGCTGCGGCTTGCGCGTGCGCGGCGCCCAAGTCGACCTCGAGCGAAAGGCCCGCTTGGCGCAGACGTTCCAGCACGGCAAGGTTCTCGGGCACGGCCAGGAACTGCTTGACGCTCGCCGCAATCTTGGGACCGATGCCCTCGCACTCGGCGATGTCCTCTTCGCTCGCCAAGATGAGCTTGTCGATCGACAGGAATCGCTCGGCGATGACCTCGCCCACGCTCTTGCCCACGTGGCGGATGCCCAGGGCAAACAGCACGCGACCGAGCGGCTGGCTCTTGGACTTGTTGAGCTCGGCGATGATTTTCTCAGCCGTCTTGAGGCCCACCGGAATAGGATCGCCCTTCTTGACGCCCTTTTTGCTGTTGGAGCTGGCATAGGTGCGCCCTGTGTCCAGTCCGGCGATGTCATCAACCGTGAGCTGGTAGAAGTCCGCGACGTCGTGAATCAGGCCGGCGACGATCATCTTGTCGACGATCTCGTCGCCTAGGCCGTCGACGTCCATGCAGCCACGGCTCACCCAGTGGAGCAGGCGCTCCTTGAGCTGCGCGGGGCAGTCGATGGAGACGCAGCGGTAGGCAACCTCGCCGTCCTCGTGGACCACGGGGCTGCCGCACACGGGGCAGACCTCGGGCATGTGCCAGTCGACCGAATCGGCCGGGCGCTTATCGAGCACCGGGCCCACGACCTCGGGGATTACGTCGCCTGCCTTGTGCACGATGATGGTGTCGCCCTCGCGCACGTTTTTGCGGCGGATCTCGTCGATGTTGTGCAGCGTGGCGCGCGCGATGGTGGAGCCGGCGACCGTCACCGGATCGAACTCGGCGACCGGCGTGAGCACACCGGTGCGGCCCACCTGGATGCGAATTTCGCGCAGGACGGTCTGCTTTTCCTCGGGCGGGAACTTAAAGGCAATGGCCCAGCGCGGCGCGCGGGCGGTAAAGCCCAGATCGAGCTGCTGCTGGAAGCTATCCACCTTTACGACCACGCCGTCGATGTCGTAGTCCAGGTCGCCGCGATGCTCGAGCGCCTGGGCGCAGAACTCGTGGACCTCGGCGGGTGTGGCACAACGGGCAACGTTAGGGTTGACGCTAAAGCCGGCGCTACGCAGCCAGTCGAGGAACTCGCGCTGGCTGTGGACGTGCAGCGGGTCGGTATCGGCGATGGCATAGATAAAGGTGGCAAGATCGCGGCGCGCCGTGATCTTGGGATCCTTTTGGCGCAGGCTGCCGGCGGCGGCGTTGCGCGGGTTGGCGAAGGGGTCGCGGCCCTCGGCATCGGCCTCTTCATTCAGACGAACAAAGCTGCCCTTGGGCATGTAGACCTCGCCGCGCACCTCGATAGTGCGCTCGCGGTCGGCGCCCATGTGGGCAAGTGCCGGTTCGGACAGGTGCATGGGCACATCCTTGATGGTGCGCACGTTGAGCGACACGTCCTCGCCCGTGGTGCCATCGCCGCGCGTGGCCGCGCGCACGAAGGTGCCGTTTTGGTAGGTAAGCGCCACGCCCAGACCGTCAATCTTAAGCTCACAGGTATAGGTGACGCTGCCGGCGCCGAGCGCATCCTCGGTGCGCTGGAGCCATGCGTCGAGTTCGTCCAGATCCATGGCATCGTCCATGGAATACATGCGTGCCATGTGCGTGACCGGCGTAAACTGCTCGCTCACGTAGCCGCCCACGCGCTGGGTATAGCTGTCGGGCGTCACCAGGTCGGGGTAGGTCGCCTCGATTTCCTGCAGCTCAACGAGCATTTTGTCGAATGCGGCATCCGTGATCTCGGGCGTATCGAGCATGTAGTAGCGATAGGCGTGGTAGTCGAGCTCGTGGCGCAGCTCGGCCGCGCGCGCTGCCGCCTGGGCATGGGCGTCGACCGGTGCGGTGGCATCCGCGCTCGCGGGCGTTTCGGTATCGATGTCCACACCGTCACCAAACAGGCTCGATTGCTCCATAGCAGCACTCCTTCGCTCGATTTCAAACGGATACTAGAGTACCACCGGTCGCAATGGGGTCGAATAGCCCTTTCGAACCGCACCGAATCGGCAGCCGCCAGACCGGGGTGGACAGTTAGTTCAGACCATTACGAACCAGGCCTCTTGTCAGCCCCAAGTGATCCGTTTTCCTCCGTCCCCAAAGGATCAATAAGAAAAGAGGGGCTGTCCCGCGTTGGTGGGACAGCCCCCTCTGGCATCGGTATGAGCGAAACGGCTCGCTAGTAGCCCTGGCCGTAGCCTTGACCCTGGCCCTGCTGGCCTAGCAGCTCCTCCAGGTACTGGCGCAGCTGCTCGTCGGTAATACCGCCGTTGCCGGTGTCGGTCGCGCTGTCGTCCTGTTGCTGGTTCTGCAGCTCCTCGTCGGAACCCAGCTCGACGGTGACCTTTTTCTCTTCCTTGCCGCGCATGAGTGTGATCTCGACCTTCTCGCCCACCTCGTGGCTGCGCAGCGCGATGATCAGGCCATCGGCGCTCGTGATCTCGTCGTCGCCCAGCTTGGTGATGACGTCGCCCTCTTGGATGCCAGCCTTGGCGGCGGGACCGTCCTCAACGACGCTCGCCACGTACGCACCGCTATCGGTGCTCAGCTTGTTGGTGCGGGCGTTGAGCGCATTGACGCTCGAAAGCGTAGCGCCCATGTACGGATGCACCGGCGTCTTGCCGTCGATGATCTGGTCGGCAATGTTCTTGGCGTAGTTAACGGGAATGGCAAAGCCCACGCCCGAGCTGGAGCCCGAGTAGCTCTCGATGAGCGAGTTGATACCCACCAGCTCACCGTTGTCGTTGACGAGCGCGCCGCCGGAGTTGCCCGGGTTGATGGCGGCATCGGTCTGGATCATGTTGGCATAGATGGTATTGCCGCTGGTAGAGCTCATGGCCGTGGAGCGATACAGCGCCGACACGATTCCCGTGGAGACAGACTGCTCGTTGCCGAACGGCGAGCCGATCGCCATAACCCACTCGCCCACGTTGAGCTTGGAGGAATCACCGATCTCAATCGGCGTGAGCTTGGAGGCGTCGGCGTCCTTGAGCTTGATGACGGCCAGGTCGCTCGAAGCATCGTTGCCCACGAACTCGGCCTCGTAGGTGGTGCCGTCGTCCATGGTCACCACGTACTGGTCGTAACCATCGACCACGTGGTTGTTGGTGAGGATGTGGCCCTCGGTATCGAGCACCACGCCCGAACCGACACTGCCCGAGTTATCCGACCCGTCAGCAGACTGCGAAAGCGAGCCATTCTGGCTGCCGCTCGAAGTGGCAGTGATGGAAACAACGGAGGGCAGGGCCTTAGCAGAAACGGCCTCGGCCAGCGTGGTGTCCTCGGAGTCAATGGTGATCTTTTGCGTCGACGAACCCGAAGCACCCGCCGTCACGGCATTCTTGCCGCCACCGATATCAAGCGTGCCGCTCATAATGAGCGCAATGACCAGCAGGGCTCCGCAGGCACAGCCGGCAAGCGCCGTAATAAAGATCGGCAGCTTTTTGGTCTTGGTCTTGACCACCGTGTGCTTGTTCACGACCTGCTGGCCACCCAGCGGCTTGCCGGTCTGCGTGTCGTAGGCCTGCACGTAGGGAATGTTACTGCCGGCAGGCGTCGACTCCACCTGCACACGCGGCTGCTGCTGGGTCTCGCCGGCGTTGCCCGCATCCTGGGGACGCTGGGAATCGTACTCGCTCATGGCTGCGATCCTTTCGTCAAATAACCAAAGGCCCGCCAAACATGTGGCGGGCCATCATTGTTCACGTTGAGTTGTACCCCAAGCTGGGCAGTCCCGAGCACTAGATGCCAAGATTTCAGCTTTGCTTAAGTAATGACATGCTTATAAGCCAATTCGTTTTATGCCGTCATGTCTATTCGATATAACAGTCGATAGCAAAACTATATGTTGAATCGTTAATAAAGTCCGTAATCGTCGCACCCATGCCTGATCCGCACGTCCACTTATCTTTCTCCGCGTCGTATGGCGTTGGCCCCCACCCCGTTTCATATGATGCTTCGCTTTCCGTGAAGTTATTCATCACGTATTTATCCTTCTGCATGAGCGCGTACCAAGCGTTTGCATACATCACAAGCGGATCGGTTTGGACTATCGAGTACTTTCCGGAACGAATCTCAATTTCTGTTTTATCGTTAAAATAAGCGACCGTGAGCTCAATCTTGGCAAGCAGCGGCAACGTTTCATCTGATTCCCTCTGGATTGTTATGACATCACCGGCCATAGCGTCCGCAGACACAATTTCGCTCTCTGGCGTGAAAATAGTCTCTCTGCTTCTTGTTCGCGTTTTTTCATTGCCATTTTCATCTCTGACCACCGTGTCGACCACGAGCGTCAATCGCTTCCGAGCGTCCGGCAACTCCACGGCTTCTGCCATCCCAGCTCGCATCAAAATAGGAGCCCCTGCCATCAGACCTAAAAACTGCTTTCTATCAATCATTCTTCATTCCCCTTGTCTACTTTATTTGACTTTCTCAGCTGAATGGGGATACAGAACAGTCCCGTCAAGTTCCTTATCTTCCACAAAAACTAGAATCCATTTATCACCTGCTTTCAACCCTGAGACATATCCGGAACTTGACTTACGGCGCATATCGATTTTCTTACGGCAACCACTTGGCATAAGCGCCTCAAATTGCCCGTTATGAATATCCGACAGCGTCTGTACTTCAACTGAAATATGTTCGTCATCTTTTCCACCAACGACCGAGGGGCTCGGTTGATAGGCCGCGACAACCAATATCCCAAGAAATGCGCAAAGAAGCCCCAGCGTTTTACGTATGCGTTTTCTATCATCTTCGCCGTCACTCTCCACAATACGTCCCTTCATGCGATATATAAATCGTTGTGTCATATGGAAGAAAACGCAGCTGATTGAACCAGCCGTCCCAGACAACAAGCATATATTTTTTATCATTTGAATATGTATTATGCATAGCCACATATCCCGCAACAGCCATCGCATGAGCGTCATGGCTTGACCTGAGAGTCCCAGAAAAAATACTGAGATTTCCAGAATCTGCAGTTGCCCTGAAAGAATCCCAAGATGGATACCAAGCAAATGATGTCTCAAGCCTTTTCCCGCGCCTAGCACAGAACTCCTTAATAGCCGGGGCAGCATTTGGAGATGGAGTCCTTCCTTGGGTAAAGTAAAGGCCCGTAGCTTGATCGAATGACTTATTTGGATCGCCGGATGTTCCCGATAACTGCCAAAGCTCATGATATAAGTCTGGCAATTTGAGCCGGTTTAGCGTTACATAATGGCTGCTTACCGCAAACATTGCAGACACATCGCAAGCATAGGTCCCCGTTTCTTTAATAACCTCTGATTGTGTAGGCGTTATCATCCCTGAAATTGTTTTACTTGCGTCAATGACATATCCTTGCTTATACAGGTCTTTGGGCGATACGAAAACATCCTCGAACCTGCCTGGAGATCCGCTGCGGCTATTTCCCACAGAAAACACCGCTGTTGACCGGCATCCCTTCTCATCTAAAACAACGTTATTATCCAGATCTGCAATACCAAAAGACAGCTCGTCAAATTTCAAAGCAACGATGTCATCTTGGGATGCGAGAAGAGCTATTTCATCGCTTGTATTCTCAATGGGCATAGGGGCGTTCGGAGCCAAGCAGTATTCGCTGATCCACCAAGATCGCTCTGAATCAAATACGACGTAGCCATAGTTAACGTCATCCCGCTTCGCGCGAACGATATACCCGATTGATTCCCCATCGGAATTCACCATTTTTACTGGGTCACAAGCGGTCACCGGCTCATCCAATACGTCATCAAAGAAAGCTTGCGCTTGCTCCACAGCTATTTGCGGTGTGACACGAACCAAGTCGTCGTCTCCAAAAACCAACCTTGGAGACATCAGGGCGGCAAGCAATACTATGAATCCGACAATCACCTTTCTCGAATAACGCATTTCTTCCTCCATCCGTGCAGTAGGGAGATACGGTAACTAAATGATATTCGTGAGATAGTTATACGTTTGATATTGTTTTTACTGACCCACTTTAAATCGGTGAAAGGTCTTCTTTTCTCCCTAAACGAGAAAAGGGTACTGGAGAAATCTCCGGTACCCTCACATTCCTCTTTTTACTTGCTAGTCCTTAAACAGATAGCCAACGCCGCGGACGGTGGTGATGTGCGCCGCGATCTGCGGACCCACCTTGGAGCGGATGCGTCGGATGTGCACGTCGACGGTGCGCGTGCCGCCGCAGTACTCAAAGCCCCATACGCGGTGCAGCAGCACCTCGCGGCTGTAGGCGCGGTTGGGGTGCGTCGCCAAAAAGCTCAGCAGCGAGTACTCCATCAGCGTCAGGTCGATGGGCTCGCCATCGAGCGTCACCTGGTAGGTAGCCAGGTTGATCTCGAGGTTATCGATGTTGAGCACATCGTCGGCGGTAACGGTCTCCTCCTCGCCCATCAGGCGCTGCGCACGAGCCTTGAGCTCGTTGGGCGTCGCCGTGGGGCACACAAAGTCGGCATGCGCGTGATTCGGCAGGCGCAGGGTGCCAAGGGCCTCATCGTCGACGATCACCAGCATGGGGACGCCGCCACGATCGTCAAGCCACTTGGCAATCTGATCGATGCGGTCGCTGCGAATGCCGTCGGAATCGAGGATCAGCAGGTCAAAGTCGTGCGCCGCAGTCGGCGAATCGGGGGTTGCCAGGCTCACCTCGACACCCAGGGTGGTCGTCAAGCTGCGGGCAAACTCGTGGAAGCGCGTCGTGCGCGCCATGAACAGGGCACTCTTTTCGGACATATCGGCCTCCAAAGAAATGAGCTCAATCGTACTGGAACAAGCCAGCGCGATTAGGAGTTCGCCAGGTAGTGCTTGATCTCCCACTCGGTGATCGTGGACTCAAACTTATGCCACTCGTTGCGCTTCTTTTTGAGGAAGAAGCTGTGGATGTGCTCGCCGAGGGCATCCTTCATAAGCTGCGAGTCCTCAAAGACGTCAAGCGCCTCTTTAAGCGAGCGCGGCAGCGGCGTGTAGCCGGCCTCGAGCATCTGACGGTCGGTGAGCTTGAGCGTCTCGGCCGTGGCCTCGGGCGGGAGCTCCAGCTTGCGCTCGATGCCGTCGAGACCAGCCGCCAGCGTGACGGCGTTGACCAGGTACGGGTTGGCCATGGGGTCGGGACTGCGCAGCTCGATGCGCGTGGACAGCTGCTTGCCGGGTTTGTAGACCGGGATGCGAACCATGCTCGCGCGGTTGCGCAGGCCCCACGTGGCGTACTGCGGCACGGAGTCGCCGCCCGTGGTGATGCGCTTGTACGAGTTGACCGTGGGGTTGGTGATGGCGCTGATCTCGCGGGCATGCGCCAGAATGCCGGCCATGTAGTGTTTGGCGATGTCGGAAAGATGGTACTTCTCGTCGTCCTCGCCCCAAAAAACGTTGTTGCCGTCGTGGTCGAATAGCGACTGGCACAGGAACATAGCGCTGCCGTCCTCGCCCGCCAACGGCTTGGGCATAAAGGAGGCGTGGCAACCGCTCTCGTAGGCCTGCTGCTTAATGATGAGTTTGGCCGTGGTGATGGCGTCGGACATGCTCAGGGCCTCGGCGTGGCGCAGGCTCATGCCGTGCTGCGAGCGGCCGGCGGCGTGGAAGGTGTACTCCACGGGCACGGACATCTTCTCGAGCGTGAGGACCGTGTTGCGGCGCAGGTCGCGGGCGGCATCGCTCACCGAAAGATCGAAGTAGCCCACGTTGTCAAGCGGCTCGGGGGTGTGCTCGTCGGGGAAGTAGTAATACTCCAGCTCGGCGCCCACGTTGAGCAGGTAGCCAGCCTTCTCGGCCTTGCGGAACATGCGGCGCAGGGCATCGCGCGGGTCGCCGGCGAAGGGCTTGCGGTCGGGGGTACACACGTCGCAGAACACGCGGGCGACGCCGTTGTGGCTCGGGCGCCACGGCAAAATCTGGAAGGTCGAAGCATCGGGAAACGCCAGCATGTCGGCTTCCTCGGGCGTGGCAAAGCCCTCGATGGCGGAGCCGTCAAAGCCAATACCCTCCTCAAAAGCGACCTCGAGGTCCTCGGGGCTAATGGCAAAGTTCTTGAGGCGGCCGAGAATGTCGACAAACCACAGACGCACAAAGCGGATGTCACGCTGCTCTACGGAGCGGAGTACGTAATCGATGTTCTGCTGGTTCATGTCGCTCCCCTTTCTTTCGGGCGGGTTTCGACTGGTCTATATCGCAGATACTATCGCAGAAAAATGTTTCCGCAGGGTTAAAGCGTATCAAGCGCTCAAAAAACGTGCGCGAACAGGCCGTTGCGAACGAGCGACTAGCGCGAGGTCGATGCGCGGTGTTCGATGTGGCCGGGGATCTCGATGCGCTTGGGGGCGAGCTTTGCGGCCTCGCCCACGGTGGTGGTAACGACGTCGATGCGCTCGGAAAGGCGCTCGACTACGCGCTCGGCAATGGTGAGGGTGTCTTGCGCGGCCGTGGTCACACCGCCAAAGAGCACATGGTTCCAAGGGTAGTCGTCAAACGTCGCGATCTTGAGCCCCGCCGGCAGCGAGGGACCAAGCTGCGCCAGCGCCTCGGTCAGACGCAGGAAAACCAGGCCGTTGACGGCGATAAGGCCGAGCCTTTTGCCCGCGTAGTCGCGGATGGTCTTGTCCAAACGGCCAACGCCCGTGGCGCCACCGTCGGCCAGGGTGACGACCTCGCCCGCAAGGCCGCGGCGCGAAAGCTCGTCGGCAAAGGCCTCGGCGCGCTCTCGACGCACGGGGCTATCGTCGCTTGCCTCGGTGAGCAGGCACAGACGCTCGCTGCCCGCAGCTGCCAAGGCGTCTACCAAGCCGGCGACCAGCTCACGGTTGTTAGATGTCACCAGGTCAACACCGCCGTCGGCAACGTCGCGGTCGAGCAGCACGACGGGCAGACGTCCCGCTGCCGCGGCGATCGCCTCGTCATTGCCTCCGCAGGTGTTGACGACCAGGCCGTCCACGCCGGCATCGATAAGTCTGGTGAGCGACTCCGCTTCCTTAGCGGGGTCGTTGCCGCTAATGGCCGTCATGAGCGAGCAGCCGCGCGCCGCGGCGCTGGCGGAAAGGCCCTCGAGCATGGCGCTCGAGAACGGGTTGGCGATGTCAGCCAGAATCACACCGATGAGGTTCGTACGCGAGCTGCGCAGATTGCGCGCGGCGGCACGTGGGC
Source organism: Oscillospiraceae bacterium (assembly GCA_963614405.1). GTDB lineage: Bacteria > Actinomycetota > Coriobacteriia > Coriobacteriales > Coriobacteriaceae > Collinsella. The sequence goes on from CAVEDI010000017.1 coordinate 13,451, forward strand.
GATAGCCGGTGCGCTCGATAACTGCCGCGATGCGAGCACGGGTCTCCTCGGTCATTTGCCCGGGGCGGTTGTTGAGATAGCGCGAGACCGTGGCCGGGCTCACGCCCGCCTCGGCGGCAATGTCCTTGATTCTCATCTGCGCCATAGCGCACCCCGTTTCCCAATGTCGGCAGTCTGAGCCATTTTAGGCATTTTTTAAAAATCTCGGTTGCAAAACGCTGTAGGTGAGTATACTACAACTCGAAACGAAACCGATTTCGTAAACCGATTTCGGCGAGCGTTGGCACGCAGGTGCAAAGACGCACCCTACCGTCTTGGCACCTGCGTGCCAACGCCATATCAAAGGTGTACGCACGAGTAAAAGGAGCTGCGCGACCATGGGTAAAACGGTTCTTACCTTCGGCGAGATCATGATGAGACTCTCACCCAAAGACCACCTGCGTATTGAACAGGCAACCGAGTTTGACGTCCGCTACGGCGGCGCCGAGGCCAACACTGCGCTTTCCCTGGCCTACCAGGGCGACAAGGCCGCTTACGTCTCCGTTGTCCCGGCCAACCGTCTGGGCGAGTGCGCCCTGCGTTCGCTGAAGGCCTACGGCGTCGACACCACGCGCGTCGTGCGTCAGGGCGACCGTCTTGGCTCCTATGTGTTTGAGGTCGGCGCCTCGCAGCGCGGTAACGGTTGCGTCTACGACCGCAAGTACTCTGCCATCAACATGGCCAAGCGCGACGTCTTTAACTGGGACGAGATCCTCAAGGGCATCGATGTCTTCTATTTCTCCGGCGTGACCCCCGCCGTCTCCGATGAGATGGCTGCCGCCTGCAAGGATGCCCTCACCGCCTGCCGCGCCAAGGGCATCACGACCGTGTGCGACGTGAACTATCGCGGCAAGATGTGGTCGCCCGAGAAGTCGCAGGCCACCATGAAGGAGCTCCTGCCGCTCGTCGACATCTGCATCGCCAACGACGAGGATGCGCCTGCTGGCCTCGGTATGACCTGCGTCTCCGGCTCCCTTGCCCACGGCATCGAGGAGCGCGACACCTATGTCGAGATGGCCCGTCAGATTTGCGCCGAGTACGGCTGCAAGAAGGTCGCTTCGGTCGTCCGCAACATCTCCTGCGTCGAGCGCTCCATCTGGATGGGCATGCTCTATGACGCCGAGAGCGGCGAGCACTGGTTCTCCCCTGCTCACGATGTGCACGTGCTTGAGGGTGTTGCCGCCGGCGACGCTTTCAACGCCGGCCTGGTCCACGCCCTCATCAACGACTTCGATCCGCAGGCTGCCGTCAACTACGCGATTGCGGCCTCGATCCTCAAGCTCACCATCAAGGGCGATTCCAACTTGGTGACCGCAGACGAGATCGCAGCCGTGGCATCCGCCGCCGACGGTGGCACCCGCGTCGCGCGCTAGTCCGTCTCCATCCCGCGGGCCGCAGCTTTCCAATCCCATACCCCTGCGGCCCGCTCCCCGATTCCTCCGGCCGGGCAAAACCACCAGTCCCATTCCGGTTTTGCCTGGCATTCCCTACATGACTGGTCGAGCAGCCGGTTTTGGAATTGCTTGAACCCCAAGCGGTGCCTCCGATAACCAATCCAAAATCGGCTCCTGACCAGCACATTTGGTAATCACGCGCCCATGCGCGCCACACATCGAAAGGAACATCATGTTCGAACAGTTCTACACCACGCTTGAGTCCCTGGGCATCGTGCCGGTCGTTGTGCTCGACAAGGTCGAGGACGCCGCCCCGCTCGCCCACGCTCTTATGGCAGCTGGCATGAAGTCCGCCGAGGTCACCTTCCGCACCGCCTGCGCCGCCGAGTGCATCGCCGCTATGGCCGAGGCCGAGCCCGAGATGTGCGTTGGCGCCGGCACTGTCCTGACCGTCGAGCAGGTTGAGCAGGCCCGCGCCGCCGGTGCCAAGTTCATCGTCTCCCCGGGTTACAACGAGGACGTCGTGAAGCACTGCATCGACATCGAGCTGCCCGTCCTTCCCGGCACCGTGACCCCCTCCGAGGTCACCGCAGCCGAGAACCTGGGCCTCAAGGTCACCAAGTTCTTCCCCGCGTCCCAGTATGGCGGCCTGAACACCATCAAGGCCCTCGCCGCTCCGTTTGTCGGTCACCGCTTTATGCCTACCGGCGGCGTGAGCACCGCCAACGTCGAGGAGTACCTGAGCTCCTCCGCCATCATCGCCTGCGGTGGCACCTGGATGGTCAAGCCGGCCCTGTTTGCCGACGGCGACTTCTCCAAGGTCGAGCAGATCGCCCGCGAGGCCATGGACGTCGTCAAGAAGGTCCGCGGCTAGGTTTAGCTCTCTATCGTGAAAGGGGGCGTGCCCTAGACCTCGCCCCCTTTCTTTTAAAGCGGCTCGGAAGCGCGCCGTTTCCGTCACGAACAAGAACCAAAACCGTCTTGTATGCTGATAGAACGTGACGGAAGCGACACGCCTCCAAGCCGCTTTGCCTACTCGGCTGGCCGTCGCGCTCAACTAAGCCACTTCGACAAAAGCCGAGCCACCAAAACAGCTGCGGTGCCGTCTGGAGGAATGGACCCTTGCTTCCGGTCTTTTCCTCCAAGCGGCGCCGCAGCTTTTTCGTGCCCCGATGTGCCCCAACGCAGTTGCGGTGAAATAGGGACTGTTTGCGCCACCTAGGCCGCAAAACAGTCCCTATTTCACCGCAACTTATATGGGGATTGATTAGATGGCCGAGTCTTTGGACAGCTCAAAATAGTCGGGATGCAAGGCGATAACCGGGCCCTGCTCCTCGGGCATCAGGTGCAAGTGCGTCTCTGCCAGATAGCTCGCCGCATCGGTATCGCCCCTCTTAATGGCCTCGAGAATCCGGCGATGCTGCCGACGAATCGGCTCCCAATCCAGGTCCTGCGACACCATACGCAACCAGTTGTATCGCTCAAAATGCGTGTTGACGCTCTTCATCCAATCCCACAACATGTGACGGCCGGCAATCTCAAAACACGTCTCATGGAACAGGTTGTCCAGATCGAAAAAGCGACGCGTTTCGCTATGGTCGAGCGACTCGGACTCGGCAAGAATCTGCTCGAGCCGCTGCTTTTGCTCGGGCGTAGCAGCCGAACAGCATTTAATAAGCACGCTTCTCTCGAGCTTCTCGCGCAAGAAACAGGCGTTCTCGGCGCGCTCCATGCTGATTTTTGAGACATAGGTGCCGCTTTTGGGACGCGTTTCCACCAGCTCCTGCTCACGCAGGCGCACAAAGGACTCGCGAATGGGCGTGCGCCCGATTCCCGTCTCCTTTTCCAGACCAATCGCCGAAAGGCGCGTGCCGGGCTTGAGCTCGGCATAGATGATCTTGGAGCGCAATGCGTTGTACGCCTGGTCTTGCAGGCTCTGATAATGCTGGTGCTGTTCCATAAAGCCCTCGGATAAACCCTCGGTTAGTCGAATACCACCATGCAATACTATCGCATCCCCCGCCCCCTCATAAGTTGCGGTGGAATAGTTCCTGCTCAAGGCCTTCAGCAGCAAAAACAGGAACTATTCCACCGTAACTACAGCCAACGAGTTGTTGCGATTGGGTGAACGTTCACCTTATTATTGTTTTTCTCTTCGCAAATAAAATCCCGTGCGTATACTTAGGCTCAAACGAAACCGATTTCGTTTAGCGTGGGCAATAGGATGCTAAGACGCACCCTACCATCTTGGCATCTTATCGCCCACGCAATGCCATTTGCTTTCTTCCCGTCTCGTTGGACCTTTAGTCCCATTCCGGCACAGCGAGACACTTCCTAGACGACTGACCGTGGGGCCGGCTTTTCTGCTTTTGCAGCAGTGCCTCCGATAACCCTCTTTTGCCGGCCCGGGTCAGCTTTTTCACACAACCGAAAGGACGGGTAGCAACATGCGACCGCTCATCATCATGCATGGCGAGAACATCGACTGGTGCCATACCGTCATCAGAATGCTGATGTATCTTGTGGGCGTTGCAGTACTGGCACTCGGTATGAGTCTCCAGACGGCATCCGGCCTGGGCGTCGCCGCGCTCACGTGCTTTGCCACAACCCTATCCATGCTCACTGGCAAGACGCTCGGCTTTTGGATCACCGCAACCTACGTCGCCTACATCGTGGCGCAATTAGCCATCTTGCGAAGCGAGTTCCAGCCGCGCATCCTGCTCGAGTTGTTCTTCTCAACGCTGATTGGCGGCTTGACCGACCTCTTCATGGCGGTCAACCCACTGCATCCCACGGCACTCCCCACACAGATTGCGACCATGCTGCTCTCCCTCGCTGTCACCGCATTTGGCGTAAGTCTCGTCGTCAGCATGGGCGTTGTCCCCAACGCGCCCGACGGCTTGGTGCAAGTCATTGCCGAAAAGCTTAAACGCCGCTTTGGTGACGTAAAAGTCGTGTTTGACTGCTCACATGTCGCCGCCTCGCTCGCGTTGTCGCTGATCTTTATGTACAACCTGGGCGGCTTTGGCATCACGACCCCATCTCGGCACTGTTCCTGGGCCATGTCATCAACGTCGCCAACAAGCTGTTCGCCCAGCGCTTTATCCGCGCGGCATTCGGAAAATAGCACCACCGTAAGAACCCACGAACAGCGCTATACGTTGCTATATCTCACTATACTTTGCTATATCTTGCTATACTTTGTTATATCTTGCTATATCTTGCTATATCTTGAGCAAAGGTGGCTCACATGCAAACAAACCCTTTTAAGCCCACAGCAGGTAAAACACCTCCCACGATTATCGGCCGCGAAGATGTACTTGAAGAATTCAGTGAAGGCCTCACCAACGGGCCTGGTGCCCCTGGGCGCCTAATGCGCATAGCCGGCGTCCGTGGAACGGGCAAGACGGTCCTCCTTGACGAGTGCTCACGTTTGGCGCAACGCCGTGGCTGGACGGTCATAAAAGAGGTCGCAACCGAGGGACTTTGCCAGCGCATTCTCGAACAGCTGCAGCCCAAATTCCAGGCCAAACACGCCAGATTTGAGCCCACCGTAGCTGGCATATCCATCGGCAGCATAGATATTGAGCGAATCGGCCCATCGCTACGCGACGCCATGAGACAGACAATATCCAAGAATGGAAACGGCCTGCTCATCACTCTCGACGAGGTTCAAGACGCAGAGCTCGATGAGGTCCGAACGCTCTCCATTGCGATTCAGCAGGTTATCGGCGAAGACCTTGATATCGCCTTTGTTTTTGCTGGGCTGCCTTCGATGATTGAAAGCATCATCAACGGAAAGACACTTACGTTTTTGCGTCGTGCCCTCCCCTTTGATCTGAAGGCTGTGGCAGTAACCGAAGTGTCGTACTCCCTCGAGGAAACCATTGAAGCGTCTGGCATGGAGTTGCAGCCAGGTATTGCCGGCCAACTTGCCGAGGCAACGCAAGGCTATCCTTTCATGATCCAACTCGTTGGATACTACGCATGGCAGTTAGCAAGACGTGCACATACAGCGATTATTGGAGAAGAAGAAGCCGAGCGTGGCATTGCAACGGCACGCGAACGCTTCTGCGCCATGGTGATTGAGCCCGCGCTGCAGCGCATTCCGCCCACGTGCATCGCTTATCTGCTGAGCATGGCGTCTTTGGGGCAGACGAGCTCGACCAGCATGGTTGCCGATGCCCTAAACAAAACGCCTCAACAGGTGAGCTCCGTCCGCAGCCGCCTGTTAAGAGAATCGATTATCGAGGCTCCTTCGTACGGCAAGGTCTCATTTGCCATCCCCTACATGCGCGACTACTTCTACGAACACAAAGCCGAACTGGAAGTTGAACTGTAGAAACGGCAACTGCCCTGCAAGACGAAAACCGTTTTCGTACGGATTTAAAGCAGACGTAAACGGTTTTCGTCTTGATTTGCGTACGGAATTAAGACGTAAATTGCGCTTTCGTACGCTTATTACCAGACGCAAATTGTTTTCGTCCGGCCATGCGTCCCCAATCTAGACGAAAAGAGCCCCGAGCTCGTATTGAACTGCATCCCAATTCTTGGACGGGCTAATTAGCGGCCTACTGGAGTGGGTATGATGAATTGGACACCTAGTTAAGAGCGAAAGGTGTTCAAGATG
>CAVEDI010000018.1:0-4760 GCA_963614405.1 Oscillospiraceae bacterium
GTCCCCTTTGTGGCGGTCGTTTCGGTCGCAGAGCAAAAAGGCGGGCCATCTCCCAAAAGAGATGACCCGCCTCTCCAATCAGTCCCGCGGCAACCGTGGCCGCCGCGGGCCTCAAGCATGTCCCGGACTAGGAGAACATGCCGGTGAGGTAATCATTCAGCCGCTTATCCTTGGGCCGTTGGAAAATCTCGTCAGTCTCGTCGTACTCGACCATATCGCCCATGTAGAAGAACGCCGTGCGGTTGGACACGCGCGACGCCTGCTCCATGTTGTGCGTCACGATGACAATGGCGCGGTCGGCCACGATCGACGACATAAGGTCCTCGATCGCCAACGTCGAGATGGGGTCGAGCGCCGAGCAGGGCTCGTCAAACAGGATCACGTCGGGGTTGAGCGCCAGCGTGCGCGCAATGCACAGACGCTGCTGCTGGCCGCCCGAAAGCGCGTAGGCGCTCTTGTCGAGCTTGTCCTTGACCTCGTCCCAAAGCGCCGCGCCGCGCAGGCTTTCCTCGACCATGCGGTCGAGCTCGTCGCGGTCGGTGATGCCGTGGCGCTTAGGCGCAAACGTGATGTTGTCGCGAATGGACTTGCGGAACGGGTTGGGCTGCTGGAACACCATGCCAATGGAACGGCGCAGCTCGTAGGTGTTTTCGGTCTTGGTGTTTACATTGCGCCCGCGATAGTTGATCTCGCCCTCCACGCGGCAGCCGCGAATCTCGCGATTCATCAGGTTGAGGCTGCGCAAGAAGGTCGACTTACCGCAGCCCGAAGGCCCGATGAGCGCCGTGATCTCGCCCTTGTGGAAGTCGAGCGACGTATTGTGCAGTGCATTGTGGTCGCCATAGTACACGTTGACGTCCTTGGTGGAGAGCACAACCTCGTCGCTCACGGCCTTGCCGCTCACGCGCACGCGCTTCTCGCTCTCCCCCACGCTCGACAGGAAGTCCCGGGTGTCGGACGATGCCGCTTCGGTTGCGGGCGTTACATTCATCTCGCTCATTCGGCCGTCATCTTCCTTGCCAGTTGCTTGCCCACAATGCGGGCGATTACGTTAAACAGCAGCACGCAAATCATCAGCAGTGCAGCGGTGCCCCAGACGATCTGCTGGGCCTCGGGGCTGCCCTCGCCATAGATCTTGTAGATGTGCACGGCGAGCGACTCGCCGGGACGGAACACGTTCCAAGCGCAGGTGGGGCTCGACAGGTTAAAGCTCAAGAAGTTCAGGCGAACCGGCGAGCTCATACCCGAGGTAAAAAGCAGTGCTGCGGCCTCGCCAAACACGCGACCGGCCGAAAGCACGATGCCCGTCACGATGGCAGGCATGGCCTCGGGGATCAGGATGTGCAGCGTGGCCTCCCAGCGAGTGAGGCCCATGGCCAGGCACGCATCGCGCTGGGCCTGCGGCACGTCCTCGAGCGCCTGCTGGATCACGCGCACCAGGATGGGGATGTTGAACATGGTGAGCGCGACGGCGCCGGAGATGATGGAGTACTTCCAGCCCAGCTGCACCGAGAACACCAGAAAACCGAACATGCCGACGACGATGGAAGGCAGCGAGGACAACGTCTCGATGGCGGTGGAGGCGATGTCGCGGATGGGTCCGTCCGGCGCGTACTCAACCAAAAAGACCGCGCCACCCAGGCTGATGGGCACCGAGATGATCAGGGTGATCAGCAGCAGGTAGAACGAGTCGAACAGCTGGTAGAGCACGCCGCCCTGCGTTCCGTTGGCGCGCGACGGCTCCGTGAGAAAGCCCGGCTGGAACAGCGTCGAGATGCCCTCAAACAGGATATAGGCCACCATGGAGATGACGATGAGCATGACGATGGCAGCGATTGCCGTCAACACGCCCGTGGCGATGCGGTCCTGCTTTTGGACGCGCCCGAGCCTCGCCTCGTCGATGTGGATACGCGTGCTAGCCACGAGCCTTCGCCCCCTTGCGGCCGATAAGGTGGATGATCAGGATGAAGATGAGACTCATGCCCATCAGCAGCAGGCCGAGCGCCCACAGAACATCGTCTTGGGCCGAGCCCTCGGCATAGACTGCCATGGACGTGGTGAGCGTGGTGGTGATGGTGGACGCCGGCGACAGCAGCGACGTCGGCATGGCCTCGATGCCGCCGATGACCATGCGCACGGCGAGCGTCTCGCCAAAGGCGCGGGTCATGCCCAAGATAACCGCGGTCATGAGCGACGGCATGGCGGACTTGAGCACCACGTGCCAGATGGTCTGCCAGCGGGTGTAGCCCAGCGCGAGCGAGCCCTGGCGGTAGCCGTCGGGCACGGCGCGCAGGCCATCGACCGAAAGCGTGGTCATCGTCGGCAGAATCATGACCGCCAGCACGATGGCGCCGGGCAAGATGCCCAGGCCCGTGCTCACGTGGAAAACGCTCTTCATAAGACCGACGACCACGTGAAAACCGATCAAGCCAAAAACGACCGAGGGAATACCGGTCAAAAGCTCAATAAGCGGCTGAAAGATCTTGGAGCCAAATTTTGGTTGGATCTCGACCGCAAAGATGGCAGAGCCGATGGCGATGGGCAACGCGATGAGCGTGGAGAGCACCATGACCGCAAACGAGGTGACGATCAGGGGCAGGGCGCCGGTGTAGGGCAGGCCGTTTTCGGCCGTGTTGGCCAGGTCCCACTTGGTGCCGGTGAAAAACTCGACGACCGAGACGCCGTCTTTGACAAAAGCCGAGAGGCCCTTTTGGGCGACCATAAAGATGAGCGCGGCAACGACAAGCGTCACGAGCGCTACGCACGCGCCCGTGACGCCCAGGCCCACGTTCTCAAGGTCGCGCTTTGGCAGCTGTTTTGCCATTGCAAACCTTTCCGGGGCGATTACTTATTTAGCGGAGACCTTGCCGCTGGCGTCCTTGACGACCTTCATGGCAGAGACGGGGATAAAGCCCTGCTCCTCGACGAGCTTGCCCTGCACGTCGTCGGAAAGCATGAACTCCAGGAAGGCCTTGGTGGCGTCGTCGGCGTCCTTTGCGCAGTACATGTGCTCGGTAGCCCAGATCTTGAAGGAGTCGTCGGTGACGTTTGCACTCTTGGGCTCCACGCCCTCGACCTTAATGGCGTTGAACTTGGAGTCATCGAAGTGCGAGAAATCGAGGTAGGAGATGGCGTTGTCGGTGCTGCCCATCTGAGTCTGGACGTCGCCGGACTTGTCGAGCTCGGCATCGCCCTTAAAGTCGACGGTCTCGTCGCCAAAGACGGCGGCCTCGAAGGTGGCGCGGGTACCGGAGCCGGCCTTGCGGTTGAGGACGACGATGGTGGCGTCGTCGCCGCCGACCTCCTTCCAGTTGGTAATCTGACCGGAGAAGATACCCTTGAGCTGCTCGAGGGACAGGTCGTCGACCTTGACGTTCTTGGAGACAACAGGACCCATGCCCACGACAGCAACCTCGTGGTCGACGAGGTTCTTGACCTGGTCGGCCTCGAGCTTGGTCTCGGCGAAGACGTCGGAGTTACCGATGGTAACGGTGCCGGCGGCGACAGCGGTCAGGCCCTTGCCCGAACCGTTGCCCGAGCCGGAGACGGAGACGTCCGGGTTGGCATCCATGAACTTCTCGGCAGCGGCCTCGACGAGAGCCTGGAACGAAGAGGCACCGTCGTAGGTCACCTCGCCGGAGACGGACTCGGCAGCAGCGACGCTACCCTTGTCGGCGGCGTCGGATGCGCCGGAGCCGCCGCAGCCAACGAGACCGAGACCGACGATGCTGACAAGACCACCAGCGAGGCCGAGGAACTGACGACGAGAATAAGCCTGATCGAGCATGATCTTCCTTTCATACATGCGACTCGCGGGCACCCTGCCCGCTTTGCTGTTTGGAAAGATACGACCCCGACCGGGCAGCGCCCGCGCCAACTGCGGTTTTTTACGGGCATCTGATAGACCCTTACCGCAAGCTCTGTCCAGCCTTTACAAACGGATAACAATCCAGCGCCGAACATGGCGCACCTTTTACACCAATAAAAACAAAGTTGCGGTGAAATAGTTCCTGCTTGGCCATCAAATGGCCCATTCTAGGAACTATTCCACTGCAACTTAGATTGGGAAACCGCGAGACCTTAAAGCTCTAATTCATTCAAACGGAGGATCGCAACAATATAGATCTTGAGCGCCTGTTTAAGCTGTTCCTCGTTGGCGCACTCATTGGGGCCGTGCATCTGGCCGCCCCACGCGGGCAGCTCCAGGCCGGTCTCTTCGGGGCCAAACGAGACGGCGCGGGCAAAGTTGCGCGCGTACGTGCCGCCGCCCATGGCAAAGGGCTCAGCATGCTTGCCGGTGAACTCGTTATAGGTATCGATAAGCGCCTTCACGGCCGGATCGTCGGCAGACACCGAGAACGGCACCTTCGCGCGACCCAGCTGGCACGTCACGCCAAAACGGCCCACGAGCGGGTCGAGCTGCTCGCGGATGGTATCGGCACTCGTACTGTCGGGGAAGCGCACGTCGATGACCTGCTCAATATGGCCATCCGCCACGCGGATGACTCCAGCGTTGCAGGTAAGCGGGCCAAACGCCGGACTCGTCGCATCGATACCTAGGCCGCGGCCATAGGCATCCGCATACACAAAGGCCAGGAACTTGACGAACTCATGCTCGGCAGGCGTCAGCAGGCGCTCGTCGCGTGCACCAAACGCGTCCTCGGCCTCGCGCAGATACGACACGATCAGGCCGACGGCATTGATCGTTCCCTCGGGCATCGAAGCATGGCCACCGATACCGTGGGCGAAAATCTGCGCAT
>CAVEDI010000019.1:0-3264 GCA_963614405.1 Oscillospiraceae bacterium
TCCTATCGCTCGCCTATGCGCAGTTTATGAGTGTGGGAACGGATTCGTGCATCCTGATCGCCGCGACGATGGCAACGTTCGCCGTTTGGGGCATGCCCTTTGGCGCGTCGCTTCGCGTTGCGGATAAGGACGAGAAGGCGCTCATGCTGGGCTATTCAATCTCGGGTGTTCTTGGCGGCGTAAGCGAGCCGGCGCTGTACGGTTGCGGCTTTAAATATGGCAGGTGCCTGACGTGCATGGCCATTGGCGGCGCCGTCGGAGGCCTTGTTGCGGCCGTGGGCCACGTTACGGCCTATACCATCGGCATGACGAATGTCCTTATGGTCATTGGCTTTGCCACGGGCGGCATCTCGAACCTGCTGTGGTGCTGCGCTGCCGGCGGCACGGCATTTGCGGTGTCTGCGGCGCTGAGCTACTGCTTTGGCGTGGTGCCGGCGAAGGGACAGACGACGGGGGACGGAGCCGATTCACCCGAAACCTCGAAGAGCGTGGCCGAAGTAAGCGCGTAAACCTGTGCGACACAAGGACGATTCCTTTGCCATATTCCAAGGCCGTGGCCCGTGTGGGTTGCGGCCTTTTTGTATCTGGGGGACAAAGTGGCTACACTACAATCCGTTTGAGCAATAGATATATAGGTAGTACCGTGGGGGCGGATGTAGATGGTCGAGTGGATTGTTAAGCGTGCGCAGGGCGACCGTGCGCGCGTGGGCACGTTGACGGGCGTGGTGTGTATTCTCGCCAATGTGGCACTATGCGCTGCGAAGGGCGTAATTGGCGTGCTGTCGGGATCGGTTTCGATTGTGGCGGATGCCATGAACAACCTGTCCGATGCAAGCTCGAATATCGTGAGCGTGCTGGGCTTTAAGCTGGCGAGCAAGCCGGCCGACCCCGAGCATCCTTACGGCCACGGTCGCTACGAGTATCTCTCGGGTTTGGTCGTGGCGGCGCTCGTGCTGCTTATTGGCATCGAACTGGTGAAGTCCTCGGTGGAGCGTATTGTCAACCCGGAGCCTGTCGAGTTCTCGCTTGCCCTGGTGGCAGTTCTAGTGCTTTCGATGGTCGTAAAGCTCTGGATGGCGGCCCTCAACCAAAAGCTCGGCGATCGCATTGAGTCCGAGACGCTGCATGCGACCGCGCAGGATTCCAAGAACGATGTCCTTGCTACGGGTGCTGTGCTGGCGTGCGCGATTGTTTCCCAGGTGATGCATATCAATCTTGACGCATGGGTTGGCCTTGCCGTTGGCGCCTATATTGGCTGGAGCGGCCTTGAACTTATTCAAGATACGGTGAGCCCGCTTTTGGGCCAGTCACCCGATCCTAAGCTGGTCAAGCACATTCGAGACAAGATCATGAGCTATCCCGGCGTTTTGGGCGTTCACGATTTGATGGTTCACGACTACGGCCCGGGCAGGAAGTTTGCAAGTGCGCACGCCGAGATGGCGGCCGAGGCCAGCCCGCTGGAAAGCCACGACACGCTCGATAACATCGAGCAGTCGTTTAGGGACGAAGACGGCATGATCGTCACGCTTCACTACGATCCCATCGTGACCGATGACCCCAAGGTGGCGAGCATGCGCTTGCGCATTCACGCCATGGCTCAGGAGATCGATAACCGCCTCTCGATTCATGACCTACGCTGTGTGCCGGGTCCTACGCACACCAACGTGATCTTTGACTGCGTGCGTCCCTCGGATCTGCAGATGAGTGCCGAAGACTTAAAGCACGCGCTGGCACAACGGGTCGAATCGGAATTTCCCAAGTCGATTGCCAAGATTACGATCGACGAAGACTACGTAGGGCATACCCACGAGTAAGGCTGTGCCGGCAAAGCAGGTTATGCAGAAGGGGAGAGCATGAAGAAGCTGTATCTACTCCGTCACGGTCAGACGGAGTTCAACGTCAAAAAGCTGGTCCAGGGCCGCTGCGATTCGCCGCTGACCGATCTGGGCCGTCAGCAAGCCGGGATGGCAGCCGCATGGCTTAAGGGCCACGGCGTCGTCCCCGACAAAGTGGCCTCTTCGCCCTTAGGCCGAGCCATGGACACAGCTCAGCTCGTCGCATGCGAGCTCCTCGGCCCGGACGCAGCAGCCGAGCCCTGCGAAGGCATTATCGAGCGCTGCTACGGCTCCTTCGAAGAAGGCCCGCACGGCGCGCTGCCCACCGACGTCTGGGATCCGGGCGAGGACCTGGTCCCCTTCGGAGGAGAAGGAAGCCAGGCGCTGCAAGAACGTATGGTGGATGCGCTTACCAATATCATGGGCTCCGAGGGCAACGCCGCATGCCGACATTGCATCCGCGTTCTCGTCGATTGGCGCCAGCGCTTCCAGCTTCTTTAAGGGTGCGTTTGCAAAGGGCAAGAAATTTGTCGACGATTTCGAGGAGAAGCGCGCTGCCGCACGCGAGGCTGCCGAGCAGGAGGCTATCGCTCAGCAGCAGGCAGCCGAGGCGGCACGTGAGCTCGCGGCGCAAGAGTTCGAGCAGAACGAGGCTATGCAGTCCGCGCCCGTCGAAGCCGCCGAAGCTACAACGTCCTTTGAGTCCCAGCAACCGGCGTCCGCGGATGTTGTTGAAGCGACGACGTCTTTCGAGGCTCAGCAGCACGTCGATAGCACCATGTCGTTTGATGCCGCGCAGTTCGATTCCACGATAACGTTTGAAAAACAGGGCACCGCGATTGCCGAGCCCCTTCCTGTTTCCGATGAGCAGGGCGACGCGGCAGACGATGACGAGCCTGTTGATGCTGCCGAAATCCAAGATGCCGCCGAGGACGAGCCCGTCGAGGCCAACTCTGACGAAGAGCAATACGCGGCAGCCGATCAAGGTGATTCGACCGAGGTCGAGCAGGAGGAAGTGCCTGCGGTTTCCGAGACTCTCGAAACGGATGAGTCGAGGCCTTACTCCACGCAGATTTTCACCATGCCGACCCCGAGTGGTTCCGGTGCCACGGTTGCCAATGTCGCTCCCACCAAGGACGAAACGGTCGATTCCCTTATGGCCCAGATTTCCTCCCAGGCATCGCCGCGCCCGCAGATGAATGTTCCCGATCCGGCGTCGGCACCGTCGCCTGCACCTTCCTCGTCTCCGCTGGCTTCGGTCCCCGATCCGTCGCTGCCGTCTATGAAGCAGGCAAACGTTGCGTCTCGCACGTCGCTGTTCGACCTTCCCGACCCCTCCGCACAGGTCAACGATCCCTTTGCTACTGCCCAGGGCCCCGAACCCACATCGGCACCCGTTGCGCCTCCTATGCCCGTTGCGTCGGGCGCG
>CAVEDI010000020.1:0-7174 GCA_963614405.1 Oscillospiraceae bacterium
GCCGGTGGCGCCCTCCACGGATGCCCCCGCGTTCGCGAGCCGCAAGTATACGTTCGAGGCGCAGCGCGAGAGTGCTTCGACCGCGTGGCCCAAGGTGCCCTTTACCGAGCAGATGCGCGAGGAGGGCTATACCATCCTGTGCCCGCAGATGGCGCCGATCCACTTTGACCTGGTCAAAGAGGTATTCCGCGGTGCCGGCTACAACCTGGAGCTGCTGCCCTCGACTGACCACGATGCCGTCGAGGCCGGCCTGCGCTACGTGAACAATGACATTTGCTACCCGTCGATCCTGGTGACGGGCCAGATTATGGAGGCCATCGAGAGCGGTCGGTACGATCTGTCCAAGACGGCCGTGGTTATCAGCCAGACCGGCGGCGGCTGCCGTGCCACCAACTACATCGCACTCATCCGCAAGGCTCTGCGTGAGAGCGGCCACCCCGAGATTCCGGTGATCTCGCTTTCGGCCGTGGCGCTCGGCGAGGACAACCCTGGCTTTAAGATTACGCCGGCGCTGCTTAAGCAGGCAGTCTACGCGGTGCTCTTTGGCGACGTGATGATGCAGATGCTCTATCGCTGCCGCCCGTACGAGGCTACGCCCGGTGCCGCCAACGCGCTCTACGAGGAGTACATGGCGCGCGCTCGCAAGCTGGCGCCCAAGTTTAACCGCCACAACTACACCAAGCTGTGCCGCGAGGCCATCCGCGCGTTCGACACCATGCCGCTCGTGGGCGAGGGTACCAAGCCGCGCGTGGGCGTGGTCGGCGAGATCCTGGTCAAGTTCCATCCCACGGCCAACAACCACGTGGTCGACGTTATCGAGCGCGAGGGCTGCGAGGCCGTAGTACCGGGCCTGCTCGACTTCTTCCTGTACTCCATGAGCAACGCCGAGCTGCAGAAGGACGAGCTGGGAAGCTCTGCCACTACGCGCGCTGGTATGCAGGCGCTCATCAAGCTCGTGGACTGGATGCGTACGCCGGTGGAGGAGATGCTCGAAAAGTCCCGCCGCTTTGAGGCACCCGAGCGCATCGGCACCATGGCCGACAAGGCTCGCACGGTGCTTTCGGTGTGCAACAACATGGGCGAAGGCTGGCTGCTCACGGCCGAGATGCTCGACCTGATCGACCATGGCGCACCCAACATCATCTGCACGCAGCCCTTCGCGTGCCTGCCCAACCACGTGGTGGGCAAGGCCGTGATCAAGGAGCTGCGCCGCCAACATCCCGAGAGCAACATCGTCGCGGTGGACTACGACCCCGGCGCGTCCGAGGTCAACCAGCTCAACCGTATTAAGCTCATGATTAGCGTGGCCAAGGAGAACATGCGCGCCGGTAAGGGCTTTAAGCTCGAGAAGGTGGCGCCGCTCGCGATGGACGAGGTCACCGGCCAGATGCGTGCCCATGACGGCTGCGTGAGCTGCGGACCGGCCAGCGAGGAAGCCGTTGCATCGGTCGCCAAGCGTCTGGGACGCGGCATTAAGAAGTAGCTGGCCTGCTATGGGCTAGATATGAGACAAACGGGTGGTGGCCGTAGCGGCTGCCACCCGTTTTTGTTGGACATGGAACCCTGAGATAATGAACAGATGTTGCCGTTCGCCGCAAATTACCGTCCGTTTATAGAACCCGCCCCCGGCTCGCGGCCTCCTTACGGTTGAATAAATACACATCTATGGAATTACGTAAGAGAGGACCGTCCCATGAGCTACAAGACCGTTTGCGTCGCCGGCGGTGGCGTGCTGGGAAGCCAGATTGCCTTTCAGGCTGCCTACTGCGGCTTTGATGTAACGATTTGGCTGCGCAGCGAGGGCAGCATCGGCCGCACCCAGCCCAAGATCGATCATGTGCGCGAGGAGTACATCGCGGCTATCGAGGGCATGGCGGACGGCACGGGTGAGTGGTGCGCCGGTATCGCCGATAGTGGCCAGCCCTTCGACAAGGAAGCGGCGCTCGCCGCCGTTGAGCGTGCCTACTCCACACTCAAGCTGGAGCTCGATCTTGCCAAGGCAGTGGCCGACGCCGACCTGGTCATCGAGTCTATGGCTGAGGACACTCAGGCGAAGATCGACTTCTACAAGAAGCTCGCCCCGGTTCTGCCGCAAAAGACCGTCATCGTGACCAACTCCTCCACGCTGCTGCCGAGTACCTTTGCCAAGTACACCGGCCGCCCCGAGAAGTACCTGTCGCTGCACTTTGCCAATTCCATCTGGAAGAACAACATGACCGAGGTCATGGCTCAGGACCAGACCGACAAGCGCTATTTCGATGAGCTCGTCGACTTTGCTAATGATATCCGTATGCTTGCCCTGCCCGTCAACAAGGAAAAGAACGGCTACCTGCTCAATTCCATGCTGGTGCCGTGGCTGCTTTCGGGCCTTGACCTGTACGTCTCGGGCGTGAGCGATCCCAAGAGCATCGACCTCGCATGGACGCGTGGCACCGGCGCCCCCAAGGGTCCGTTCCGCGTATTCGACACCGTGGGTATCCAGACGGCCTACAACATCGTTATGCAGTATCAGAAGGTTCCGGGCCTGGTGAGCCCGCTGCTCAAAAAGATGATGATGCCCTACAACTTTAAGGCCATGGCATCCGTCCTCAAGAAAATGCTCGACGAAGGCAAGCTGGGCGAAAGCTCGGGCGAGGGCTTCTTCAAGTACTAAGAACGATCCCTCGGGGTCGGAGGAAAACGGATCATTTTCGGCCGCCAGCAGTGAGAAGATGGACCCAGAAATAGAAAGGAGTGGCAATGGGCCGGCTCGGGCTTTGAGGACAAGCTGCTGCAGGCCCAGGGCGATTTCTCGCTCAATGCAGGCCAGCACAGCGTGACGTATCTGCCGAGTTCTGACACGGCAGCGACTGGTCGCTACCAGGTACTGCTATACGACAACAACTTTGGTGCGACCGAGCGCTATTCCAAGTTCGACTGGGGCCAGCTGGGCGCCGCGGTGGTGACCGACTACAGCAAGGGAACGCATTCGTTTGGGCGCATCTTTACGGTGGACGAGGCCGCGCGCACCTACGAGCTTGTGGACCAGATCGCCGTGCCGTTCTCGGGTTATGTGAGCAGTGCGCAGCGCGTCGGCGGTTCGAATAGCACGCTCGTGGCATCGGGCATGGCCAAGACCTTTGCCGAGTACGATCGCTATGGACTACCCATCGCCACCTACGAGATGGAAGCCGAAAAGTACATCTCCCGCGTGTACAAGTACGAGCTGTAGCACTGTGCTTAGGTTTGACCAATGGAGTATGAAAACACGCCGCTCGCCGATATCCCCTCCGCGAGTAGCAGCCATATGGTTTGATAAAAGAAGCATATGGCCGTCGCTAGCCTGCTGGCGACGTTCCCCCTGATATCGGAGGTTCCAGGTATGTTTCACGCTCCGTTAAACAACTATCGGTTGGGCTAACATGGGTCGCCGTGCTATTTCGATAACCCTTGCAGTGGTCTGTCTAGCTGTGCTCCTAGGCGCTACAGGGCTGTTTGCTATAAGCCGAGAAACGTCCTACATGCAGAAATGCGCTTCCGAAGGGTTTGCCATTGACGGTTACTATCGGGACGACAAGACGAGTCTGGAAACCCTGGCCTTTCTTGAAGAGGATAACCATCGGTGGCAGCTGGTCGACAAAGACGGAATCTGCACAGACGGGCAGTTTAAGCGTACGGACGATCCCAATATCCTGGTATTAAAGAAGGAAAACGGCGAAGAATTCGGCACGGTTCACGTTGCGTATATATCGCGCCGACGCAATCAGGGGCAGATTTACCTAATTAGAAATACTGAGGTGACCCGATTTTATCTTGTGAGCACCGATCCGGCGTTTACGGTGGAGTCTGGCGATGTCGATGCGGACGTCTGATTCACGGCAATAAAACAGCGATCGGGGCGCGGACGTGAACTACGTCCCGCTTTTTGCATGTGCCTGCGTCGCGTCTGAGCCTCGCCGCGACTTGCGCCTGTGCGCGGGAGCCATCCCATGCTCCGCATTACTCCACATCAAACTCCACGCGATCGAGTTCGGGCACGTTGAGGTCGATGAGCTTGCGGGCGACGTGGCGGTCGTGCGTTCCGAGCGCCTCGCTCGTTGTCACATGGGCGACAGTTTGGCGCTCGACGATGCCCTCCTCGTCGCCTTTGGTGACCGAGGTCTCGACGGCGACGGTGTAATCCTTAAAGCCCGGCAGCACCGCGGCAAGCTCGCGCGTGGTTTCGGTGACGCCGTAGCCGTCCTGCACGCCGGCCTGCGCCGAGCCAATGGAACCCGCCGTCATAACAATGCAGGGGATGGCAAAGATGACCGTTCCCACGATGATGCGGCGGCGCACTTTGCGTGACAGCTCGTCGACCTCGGCGTCTTCCTCAGCGGTCACAATACCGTCGCCGTTCAGGTCGCGCTTGAGCGGCACGCGCAAAAGAAGCAGCACGGCTTCGGCAGCCAGTGCGATAAAGACCACGTTGATGCCAAACTCGTAGAGCGCCGAGAGAAACAGCGACCCGCTTGCGATGGCGATGCCATAGCCCGCCGCGCACAGGGGCGGCATGAGCGCGGTCGCCACGGCCACGCCGGCGATGAGCGTGGCGGGTTCCTGGTCGCGCGAGTTGCCCAGCCCGCCTGCAAAGCCGCCCGCGAGCGCGACGGCAAGGTCCCATATGGTGGGTGTCGAGTTGTCGATGATGGCGGCCGTGGTGGTGCCAAGGGGCGAGAGCTTAAAGTACAGCGTGGACGTGACCAGGCAAAAGGCCATCTGCAGCGCAAGGCTGGCGACGGCTTCGACGGTAATCTCGCGGTCGAGCGTGGCAATACCGTATGCCATGGCAAGGACCGAGCCCATGAGCGGGCAGATGAGCATGGCGCCCACGATGGCGATGTCCGAATCGATATCGAGGCCGATGCTTGCGATGAGCATGGCGATGATGAGGATACACAGGTGAGAGCCAGTCAGACGCGCGCCGTTTACAAAACGCTTGCGGATCACGTGATAGGGCGCGCGTCCCTCGCGAATGTTGAATGCGCGCTTGAGGAAGCGGGTGGCGTTCTCCATGGCCTCACTATGGGCGGGGCGGATGCCGTGACGCCGATGATGACGCTCGCGCAGTCGCTTGATCTGTTGTTTGTCGAGTTCCATGTCCACCTCGTTCCAGCGCGGTCCGCGCAACGCGCCCGTTGTCCTAACTCTACACCGTGGCGGGCGGGGTGTCTGTTGGATGCGGAATCCGATAGGGCGGATGACGCGGGAGCAAATGCAAATCACAGGTTCAATTCCATCCCGCGAGAATATGATGCACCAGCTCCTTCAAATGTGACGAAACTGTGAAGCACGAGAGCGTGAATTTCAAAAAATACGCTGGTCGCCAATGTTGCGCAACAGAATTCAAAAATCGACAGCTACCGTTTGATACGTATGGATACATCCGTGTCAAAGGGAGAAAGCCATGGCAAACTACAGTCCACAACACTTTGAACCTCGGGCCAAGACTGTCAACGTCAAGGGCGTTGCTAACCGCGCCGTCGCAACCGTTTTGACGGCGGGCCTCATCGCTCAGCCGCTCATGTCGCCGCTGGCGGCAATCGCCGCACCGTCAACCGGTAACGGCGATTCTGTTCAGGGGGGGGGTAGTTCTGTAGAGAATACCGTTACCGCCGGTAACCAAGCGGTCGTAAAGACGGCTGCCCAGCTGGCCGAGGAGTCGGCAAAGCAGCTCAAGGACGCTCAGGCCGCCTACGATGCCGCCCAGAAGAAGGCCGACGCGGCGGGCCAGTCTCAAAAGCAGGCGCAGCAGCAAAAGAATCAGGCCTCGCAGGCCGTGACCGATAACGCCGCCGAGCAGAACGAGGCCGAGGTAGCCGCGCTTCAGGAGAAGATTGACGAGCTCAAAGCCGCCGTCGAAAAGACCGAGCAACAGCAGAAGAAGCTGGGCGACCTGAACGATCAGCTCGATCAGGCCAACAAGAGTGTCGAGGATAAGACCCAGGCGCTCAAGGACGCCAAGGCAAAGCAGGATGAGGCCAAGAAGGCCCTCGATGATGCCCAGGCCAAGCTCGAGGCCATGGGTATGGACGAGTACGAGGCCGCCAAGAAGGCCGTCGAGGACGCGCAGGCAAAGCTCGATGACGCCAATAAGGCCGTTGCTACTGCACAGGCCAATCTGGACCAGGCCAAGGCCGCCGAGGCCAGTGCTCAGCAGGAAAAGAAGGACACTGAGGCCGCTCTGACTTCCGCCCAGGCCAAGAAGCAGGAGACTGCCGCTGCGCTCGCAGCCGCAACCACCGCGCGCGATAACGCCCAGCAGAAGTTCAACCAGGCGCAGGCCGCGCTCGATGCTGCCGTCTCGGGTACGGGTGTCGACCTGAGTGCGCTTGAGGCCGCCAAGATCGCTGCTGCTGGTGAGCTCAAGACCGCGCAGGCGGAGCTCAATGCCGCGACGGATGCCGACGCCACCGCACAGACAAATCTGCAGGCCGCCCAGGCTGCCGTCGCTGCCGCGCAGGAGAAGGCCAACGCCGCCAACGCTGCTGTGGCATCTGCCCAGTCTGCATACGATGCGGCAAACAAGGAGTACAAGGACGCGGCCAGTAAGCGTGACGCCGCGAAGACGGCATACGAGCAGGCCCAGCAGACCGAGGCCGACAAGAAGGCTGAGTACGATAAGCTTGTCGAAGTTCGCAAGCAGAAGCGCAGCGAGTGGGAGGCAGCCTGCGCCGCTTCGAACGCCGCGGAAAAGGCTTATGACGCTGCTAATGCCCAGGTTGAGGCTCTTGAGCAGCAGATTGCAGACCTAAAGTCCAACATGACCGTTGACCAGGAAGTCATCAGTCAGGGTATGTTCGGCTTCATGAACTACATCATCGGCGGCAGCCAGTTCACAGCCACGCAGAAAAAGAACGCCCAGGACGCCGTATCGATGCTGACCGGCGCCGATGACAAGGCCGAATGGTATGACAAGTACGTCGATCAGGACATGTCCCGCGACACCAACCCGCTCTCCTTGGAGCAGATGCGCAACGCCCTGACATATCTCGACACCCAGAACAATCTCCGCAAGGCGAACGGTCAGTCGGCGCTCAGCGTCAGCCTCCGCATGACTGCGGCAGCCGCACTTAATACATCGTATTCATCGAACATCTGGGGACACTCGAACTGCTACTTCGACAACGGCGAAAATCTTGCCGGCGGCGGCGGC